>JAJYTX010000334.1 GCA_021792815.1 Pseudomonadota bacterium | reverse complement strand
CAGCGCGGTCTCGAGGGCAATCTCTGCCGCTGCACCGGCTACCGCAAGATTCTCGACGCGATCGAAGCGGTGGCGCAGCCGGCGCCGGCCGCGGACTGAGGAGCACGAAGTGGCAACGACAATGCGCGATGAAACGGTTGCGGACTCGCTGATCGGGCGACGCGTTCCGAAACTCGACGCGCCGGACAAGGCGAGCGGTCGCACACGCTACGTGCACGACATCAATGTCCCCGGCCAGCTGCACGCGAAGATCCTGCGCTCGACGGAAGTGCACGCGCGCATCGTCTCGATCGACATCGAGGCGGCGCGCCGCGTGCCGGGCGTACATGCGGTCATCACCGCCGCAGACGTGCCCTGGCAGCGCCCGATCGGCATCACCAAGGATCACATGCCGCTCAAAGGCGATATCGTGCGCAGCCGGCGCGACGAGATCGCCGCGGTTGCCGCCGATACGGTCGAAGCCGCCGAGGAGGCGCTGCGCCTGATTCGCGTCACATACGAGCCGCTGCCGATCGTCAGCAGCAGCGCCGAGGCGCTGCGGCCGGGAGCGCCGCTGCTTCACGGCGAGGACCTGCGCATTCCCGGCCGCAACGGCGCGCTCGAAGTCGCTCACAAGGCATGCACCGACAACGTTTCTATGGTCTACGAATACAACCATGGAGACGTCACGCAGGGCGAGCGCGAGTCGGCCGTCGTCGTCGAGGACGTCTTCTGGCTTCACTACGTCACCCATTGCTGCATGGGCGTCTCCGGCGTCATTGCCGAGTTCGATGCAAGCGGCAATCTGCTGCTCCATTCGAACACCCAGGTGCCGTTTCTGCATAAACGCGAGTTCGCCGAGCTGCTCGGGATCGACCCGGGGCGCATCCGCATCATTCAGCCGCCCATCGGCGGCGGTTTCGGCTCCAAGCTCGACATCTACCCGTTCGAGCCGATAGCGATCTTTCTTGCGAAAATCACCCACCGGCCGGTCAAGCTGGTGTTCACGCGCGAGGAGGAGTTCATCGCGTCGCCGACCCGGCAACCCGTGCTGCTCAAGCTGCGCTCCGGTTGTGACAGCGAAGGGCGGCTCACCTTCCGCAGCGTCGACACAATCCACGACAACGGCGCCTATACGTCCTGGGGCGCGACCACGCCGTTCGTGATGATGCAGACGATCTCCTCCCTGTATCGGGTACCGCACTGTCACTACCGGACGCGGGCCGTATACACCAACAACCCCTATGCGGGATCTTTCCGCGGCTACGGCAATCTGCAGGCGACCTTCGCCGTCGAAGCTCACATGGACAAGCTGGCGGACGCCCTGGGCATGGACGCGCTGGAATTCCGGCTGCGCAATGCCCAGGATCCGGGCGAATCGACGCCCCAGGGAATGCATTTCCGCTCCTGCGGCTTCAAGCCGTGCCTCAACACGGCGGCTGAGCGCAGCGACTACCAGCGCAAGCGTCGCGAGAACCTCGAGCGCTGGAACGATGGCACCCCCATCAAGCGCGGCGTGGGGATGGCATCGATGCTGCACGTCGGCGGCGGAGCCAAAATGTATCCTTCGGACGGCTGCGGAACGATCATCAAGCTCGATGACTTCGCGAAAGTCACGCTGATCACCGGCGCATCCGAAATCGGCCAGGGTTCCGAGACGGTTCTCGCGTTGCTCGTCTGTGAGGAACTCGGGCTGCCGATAGATGCCGTCACCGTGGTCAACAATGACACGGCGATCACGCCCTGGGACGTCGGTGTACACGCCTCCCGGACGACTTTCATCGGCGGCAACTCGGCGATCGGGGCGGCGCGCAAGGCGAAGCGCAAGATCCTGGAGGCTGCCGCCTCCAAGGCCGGACGCGGGCCCGACGAACTCGACCTGCGCGACGGACACATCGTGGTCAAGGCGAGCGGCGAGCGCGTTCAGGAGGTCGGCAGATTCCTGCGCTCGCTGCACTTTTCCGAAAAAGCGGACCTCGTGATGACGACCTACTATTACGAACCGCCGAGCGTGCATCTCGACCGCGAATACAAAGGTGACGTTTCGGCGGCTTATGCGTGGGGCACCCAGGTCGCCGAAGTCGAAGTCGACACCGACACGGGAATCGTGCGGCTGCTGAAGATCACGGCGGCGCACGACGTCGGACGCGTGCTCAATCGCCTCGGCATCGAAGGGCAGATCGAAGGCGGGATCGTCATGGGACAGGGCTACGCGTTGACCGAGGATCTGCTGGTCGAGAATGGCGTGATCAGGAATCCGAACTTCCGCGACTACAAACTGGTGACCGCGCCCGAGATTCCGCAAGTCGACGTCTCGTTCATCGAGACCATGGACGGTGAAGGTCCGCAGGGCGCCAAAGGCGTCGGCGAAGCGCCCGCAATCTGCATTGCAGCCGCGGTAGCGAATGCCATATACAACGCGACGGGCGTGCGCATCTGCACCCTGCCCTTCACTCCCGAAAAGGTCTACCGGGCACTGCGCGGCAGAGATGTCGCCCCGAAATGGCCCGAGAGCGCCGCGTGAACCCGCAGCCGGTCGTCCTCAGCCTGGAGCAGGCATTATCGCTTCCCTCGGCGACGCTGCGGTTCGCGCAGCTCGGCTGGCGGGTCATTCGGATCGAGTCGACGCCCTCCGGGGACGCGCTGCCCGGGGATCCCAACCGCTACATCGGCGACCAGATCGCCGATGGCGATCGGCGCAGCTATTTCGTCGCGCCGAACGTCGGCAAGGAAGCGATCGCACTGAACCTGAAGGACGAACGCGGCAGAGCGATCCTGCGCCAGTTGATCCGCGGCCTCAACGTCGACGTCTTCTGCTGCAACACGCTGCCGTCACGCTACCGGCCGCTCGGTATCGACTACGCGACGCTGAGCGCCGAGCGGCCCGGTCTGATCTGGGCGGGCATCTCTGCTCTGGGCCCTGCATCGCCCGATACGCCGGGCTACGATCCGGTCATTCAGGCGATGTGCGGTTACATGGCCCTGACCGGCGCGCACGACGGACCGCCCACCCTGATGGGAATTCCCGTGGTGGATCTGAAGGCCGGTGACGAACTCTATGCCAATGTGCTGCTCGCCCTGCTCGAGCGCACCGGCAGCGGCAAGGGCCGGGAAATTCATGTCTCGATGCTCCAAGCCGCGGCCTCCTGGCTGTTGACCTTCCTGCCGTTGCTGGACTTCGACGCGGCGCCTTCGGACCTCACCCGGTCCGGGAACGCGCATCGCAAGTTCATTCCGACCAATGTCTATCCGGCTCGCGACGGATTCGTCTACCTCGCCATCGGCTCTGACCTGCAGTGGCGCCGTTTGACGGCCATACCGGGCTTCGAGTCGCTGGCGAGCGCCACCCGCGCCACCAACGCAGGCCGGGACCGCGAGCGCGACGCGCTGTACCGGGAACTCGCCACAATCACCGCGTCGCGTCCGGCGGATGAACTGCTGGCGCAGTTCCGCGCGGCAACCCTGCCGGCCACCAAAATCCTGGAACTGGCGGCGGTGCGCGACCTTGCGCCGCTGCGCGACCACCTGACGACGACGACGCTTCCCGACGGCCGGACAGTACGCATGCAGCCGATGCCGGTCGAGCGCCCCGATGCGAAGCGGCACTTCGCGTTCCCGCCCAGATACGCGGCCGACACCCGGCGCATTCTCGTCGAAGCGGGCTGCGAGCCACAGCAGGTCGACGCGTGGGCGCGCGACGGGGTCGTCGTCTGACGGGTCTGCGGCGCTCGCCGGGCGCCGTGTATAGATAGCTCTGGAGAAGTACGATGCAGCTGCGGGCCTCAATTCCGTATCGAGCCTACTGGTCGACGCCGTTCGCGAGATGGCAGGGGGCGTTCGCCCACCTGCACAGTCTGCGCTTTGCCGCACACGTGGCGCGGGCCGAGTTCGCGCGCCGCAAGTTCGACCCGGGCATGATTGAATTCGGCGTCCTCGGGATGACGCGCCCGGAACGCAATGGCTTTTACGGCCTGCCGTGGCTGATGGGTCTGGCCGGTGCCGGCCAGGTTGCCGGCCCAACCGTGTCACAAGCCTGCGCCACCAGCATGCGTGCTCTGTCGGTGGTCGCGCGCGAGGTGTCCACCGGCGAAGCGAAGGTTGCCATCGCGATCGCCTGTGACCGCACGTCCAACGGGCCGCACATCTACTATCCGAACCCGG
>JAJYTX010000333.1 GCA_021792815.1 Pseudomonadota bacterium | reverse complement strand
TGGCCAACACGCTCAACTACCTGGACATCCGCACGGTCGTGGTGAGCTGCGGCACCTGCTACGACCAGCTGCTGGGCTACAAGTTCGAGGACATCTTCCCCGGCTCGCGCATCATCGACATCCACGAATATCTGATGGAAAAAGGCGTGCAGCTGCAGGATGTGACCGGCGTGCGCTACATGTACCATGATCCGTGCCACTCGCCCATGAAGCGCTACGATCCGCTCAAGGTGGTCAACGCGCTGATGAACGACAGCCGCAACGGCCGCATCGACCGGAACGACCGCTGCTGCGGTGAGTCGGGGAGCCTGGCGCTCACCCGGCCCGACATCTCGACCCAGGTGCGTTTCCGCAAGGAGGAGGAGCTGCGCGGCCAGGCCGAGCGGTTGCGCGCCGCCGGCGCCGGCCAGGTCAGGATATTGACCTCGTGTCCTTCGTGCCTGCAGGGCCTGAAGCGCTACAACGACGATGCGGACACCGATGCCGACTACATCGTGGTCGAGATCGCGCGGCACATCCTCGGCGAGAACTGGATGGCCGAGTACATCGCCCGCGCCAACGACGGCGGCATCGAGCGGGTGCTGGTCTGAGCTGCCGGCGCGCACGGATCACGCTCGGCGCAGCCGCTCGGCACGGCCGGCCCGGCGGAGCGGGCCGGAGGCGGCCGCTCAGGACGCCGGGGGCTGGATCGCGATCGGTTGGTTGAACCGGCTGTAATCGGCGACGATCCGGGTGCGTCTGCCCTCGATCTTCACGCCGTCCATGACCACCCGCACCGGCAGCCGATCGGCGCCGATGTACAGGGTTTCCCGTATACCGCGCACGACGCAGGCGTAGACGTGCACGTTCCTGCCGTTCAGGGTCTGCATCCCCAGGTCGCGCGCGGTCTTCTCGAGATCGGTCCGAGTGGCGCCGGTGAACGGATCACTCTGGCTCTTGCGCGCCATCTGCTGCGCGATCCGGGTGCCATAGGCCGGCGGCAGCTGCAGGACGTGGCCGTTGGTCACCATGTAGACCGCATTGCCGATGATGACTTCCTGGATGTTGGGGGCGGGGACGAAGCGCCAGCGGTCGGGCGCGGAGTAATCGACCGTCACGGTTCTGCCGGCCCCAAGGTGCTCTTCGATGTGCCAGGAGGTTGCCTTGCGGAACGCCGCGCGCACCTGCGCAAGGTCGGTATAGGCGCCGGCCGAGGCGGTTGCCGACAGGATCAGGCCGGCGAGCAGTCCGAGACAGATCTTCTTCATGTTCCCCCCTCGTGCCGTCAGCCGGCCCGGTGTGCGGCCCCTTTTTAGCCTGTTGACCGCGGGACGGCAAGCCGGAGTCCGCCCGGTGCGCCGCAGCCGGCGGGGCCACGACCGTGGCGTGCGCGTTTGGATCGAGGCGGCAGCGTCACGGTCTCGACTGGCCGGACCGCAAGGCCTGCAGGCGGCCGCGCAGCGCGGGGCCACTCAACGCATCGCCCAGCCGCGGATCGAATCCGGGATCGAGCCGGCAGAGCAGTTCGCGCGCCAGTCGGACCCGCCGGGCCTCCTCGAGCGAGCGCCAGCGGCCGAGCAGGTCGTCGATCAACCGCAGCGCATCGAGCGGCAGCGCCGTGTGCCGCGGCGGCGCGCTCTGCCGGCCGAGCCCGCCCGCCGGTTCAGCCTCATCGAGCACCAGCACGGTGCCCGCGGCCAGGTCTCCGAGGCGCACGCGCCGCTGCGTCAGCATGCAGCAGGTCAGCCCCACCACATAAAACAGCGGCAGAGCATCGATCAGCCGCAACAGATTGCGGATGAGCAGCGGGCCCGGTCCGGGTATCGCCCCGTCGAGCATGACGATGCGCGCACCGGCCTTGCGCAGGCCCGGCGTGCGGCCGCGCATCGCCAGCTCGAGCACCGGGTGATACAGAAAGTAGCTGAGCAGTGCGAGGACCGCGCCACCGATCATCCAGTGATGCGCGGCCCGCGGATGAGCCGTCATGGCCGGCTGCAACGCCAGCAGCGCGCCGGCCAGCAGCCATCCGAGCGCGAGCAGCGTGCGCAGCAGCCAATCGGTCACGAAGGCGTAGCTGCGCGTGCCCGGCCCGGCGACCCGGAGCGTCATCCCGATGCCCCCAGGCCTGTGACGAAGAGCGTTTCATCGGCCATCCGGTACACTGAAAGGAGTTGCCGACGGAATTTCAGCTTAGCTATTCTGCCGGCCCGGGACAAGGCGTGCGGGCCGCCGTCCGCGCCCTCACCAATCCAGGAGTCCTCATGTCATACGTGGCACCTTCGGCGCCGCTGTCGGTCGGAGGCATCCTCGACGACTGGCTGCGGCTGTTTCGCAGTTCCTTCAGCCGTTGCTGGCCGCTGGCGCTGCTTGCGGCGGTCGCGGCGATGACCACGCAGCTGCTCGTGGTGCCAAGACCGCCCCGGCCGGGCGTGTCCGTGCTGCAGTATCTCGAGCAGACGGTCTCGGGCCTGCACACGCCCGCGGTGTTCGCCGCCGACCTCCTGTTCTGGCTGATCATCCTGGTGGTATACGGAGCGTTGCTCGCGCAACAATCGGCCGTGATGCGCGGCGATGCGCCCCTGTCCCTCGCCGGCTCGCTGGCAGGCGCCGTGCGCCGCCTGCCGCAGATGCTGCTCGGCGGGATCCTGTTCGCCCTGATTCTCGCAGCGGTGGTGCTGCTCGCCGGCGCGGGCGTGGCCTGGCTCTACGGCCGCCTCGGCGCGCCTGCCCACGCCGAGATTCCCTCACTGTCGGTGATCTCCGCGGCCATCTTCGGCGTGCTGGCGCTCGTGATCGCAGCGGCCTACCTGTCCGTGCGGCTGGAGTTCTGGCTGCCCGCGATCTTCGCGGAAGGTTGCGGTGGCGCGGCCGCGATCGGGCGCAGCTGGCGCCTGGTCAAGGGTCACTGGTGGCACGTGACGGCGGTGACTTTCGTGGCGAGCATCATCATCTGGATCCTGAGCCTCGCCATCGGCGGGACGGCAGGACTGATCGCCGGCGTGTTCGGCGCGCACGGTCTCGGGGCCGCGGATATCCTGTATCGGGTACGCCTCGGCGCCGGCATCGCCACGATCGCCCGGGTGGTCACGATGCCGCTGCTCACCGCGGTATGGCTTGCGATCTACCACGACCTCAGGCTGCGTTTCGAAGGTGCGGACCTCGCCGCGCGCGCGCAGGCGCTGGGAGGCCGCTGAAGCGTGCCGGCCGGCGGGTCCGGGGTGTGGGGGTGCGGGTCCGGCATCACACCCTGCCGGGTTCGGGCATCGCCTCGTGCGATGGAACGCCGGCGTGCCACTCGTATGCGGCGCGGGGCGTCGGCCCCGGCCATCGACCTGACATCCCATGCGAAGAGGTCTAACGATGAGAACTGATGCCACCAGACCGACCGTCATCCTGATCGCACTGGCGCTGCTCGGCCTGGCGCCGGGGCCGTGCCTCGCCGGCACGCCGCCCGGCAGCGGCCTGACCGCCGCCGCCGAGGCGTTCATTCACACTCTGGCGCAAGGCCAATTCGACAAGGCGGAGGCGGATTTCACCGTGCAGATGCGCCGCGCGGCGCCCGAGGACAAGCTGCGCCGGATGTGGCAGTCGCTGCTGCGGCACGGCGGCGCATTTCAGAAGACCGGCAGCAGCCGCACGGTGCGCAAGGAGGGTTATACGACGGTGATCGTCAGGACGGAGTTCAAAGAGCGCCCCATCGGCCTGGCGGTGTCGTTCGACTCGACCGGTCACATCGCCGGGTTGCATCTGGTTCCGCCCCCCGCCGCGGGCCACTGAGCCCGGCGGACGCGATACCCATCGCGGCGGCCGCGTGACTCCCCGTGCCGGCGCCGCACCGCTGTCCCCCGCGGACCCGGCTCAGCCTGATCCGGGCTCGATGCGGTATCCGCCGCGGGTTGCGGCCATTCTACGCGCGGCGGCGCGCAGCACCCACGGCGCAAAGCGTTCCAGTGCGACGAACAGTCTGCCGTGACCGGTGACGATGACCTCCCTTTGACCGCGGGCGATCGCGCGCAGCATGTGCGCCACCGCACGCTCCCGGCTGACCACCAGCCAGCGCGGCATCGGCTCGGCAGCCTCGGCGTGCAGCCGACCCTGGTTGTCGACCCGGCGGATATTGCTCTCGACGAAGCCGGGGCTGACCAGGGTGACCCGCACGCCCATGAGCGCCAGCTCCGGCGTGATGGAGTTGGCGAGCGCCCGC
>JAJYTX010000332.1 GCA_021792815.1 Pseudomonadota bacterium | reverse complement strand
GATCGATGTCGAGGTAGCACAGCGCGTAGGAGGACTCGTGGGCTTTGGCGCTCTTCAGCGCCCGCTCCAGGCGATTCTCGAACTCGCGCCGGTTCACCAGGCCCGTCAGCAGGTCGTGGCTGGCGTGGTAGGAGAGCCGGCGGTTGAGCTCCCGGGCTTCGCTCACATCGTGAAAGACCAGCACTCCGCCGCTCACCTTGCCGAGGCCGTCGCGGATCGGCGCGGCGGTGCTCTCGACGTACAGCTCGTTGCCGTCGCGGCGGATCAGCAGCACCGGACGCACCGACTTGATCGGCCGCATGCGCCGGATACACGTGCGCAGCGGATTCTCGAGCGGCTCGCAGGTCTCCTCGTGGAAGGCGCGGAAGACCTCCTCCACGGGCCGGCCCATGGCCGCTTCGAGCCGCCAGCCGGTCAGCGCCTCGGCCACCGGGTTGATGTAATCGATGACCGAATCGGCATCCGTGGTGATGACCCCGTCGCCGATCGATTGCAGTGTGATCTGGGCGCTTTCCTTTTCGCGGAACAGCGCGTCCTCGTAGAGCTTGCGCTCGGTGATGTCGAGCTCGACCCCGACCAGGCGCAGCAATCGTCCGTGCGGGTCGACCCGCGCGCTGGCGCGGCTCATGACCCAGCGCCACTCGCCATTGCGGTGGCGCATGCGGTGAGTGCTTTCGAAGATCGGCGTGCTGCCGTCGATGTGCTCGCGGATCGCCGCCTGGACCCGCGGCAGGTCGTCCGGATGCACGAGGTTGCTCCAGTCCGGCGAGCCGCGCAGATCCTCGTCGCGATAGCCGAGCATCGCTTTCCAGCGCGGCGAAAAATAGACCTCGTTGTTCTCGACGTCGAAGTCCCACAGCCCGTCGTTGGCGGCCGACTGCGACAGGCTGGTGCGTTCCTCGAGCTTGGCGAGGCGCTCCTCGATGCGCAGCCGCTCGAGCCCGGTGGCCAGGCTGGCCCCGAGCAGCTTCATCAGCAGCTGCAGACTCACGTCCCAGCTGCGCGGCAGGGTATGGGCGAGGCCGAGGAAGCCCGCCGGCTTGCCTTGCACCCGCATCGTGATCAGCAGCACCGAGCCGATGTAGAGCGAGGCGAAGCGCTGCGCCTCGGCGCCTTGCTCGCGCGAGGGCGAGGTGGTATCGGCCAGCTGGGAGAGCCGCAGGTGCTCCAGGCGTCCACTGAGCCAGGGCAGGGACTCCAGGGACGTCTCCTGCAGACCTTCCGGCCGACACTGCGTCAGAGTGGTGCGGTCGAACTGCACGTCCTGGATGACCGGTGCGTCGGGCCGCAGCATCGCAAGGAAAGCGCAGTCGACTCCCGTCACCTCGCGCAGCAGCGCCAGATTGCGCTGCAGGCACTCGTTGACGCCGTCCTTGCGCATGTTCTGGAAGTCCACGGCGATCTTCGTGCAGGTCACGTCGAGTGCGACGGTGGCCGTCCTCGCCTTCCAGGCATCCGACGACAGGATGTCCGTGGCAGAGAAATCCGCTGGTTTTTCCGGCGGGAAACTCGACATGAACCGTTGACCTCTTCGCCCGTCACTCGCAGCCTACACGGTCCCAGACCCGGCCGGTGCGCTTTGCCGACGGGGCGAGTGGTGCATTTCCGCTGAGATCTTTTAACGGGTTACGGCAGATTCTCGCATACCTGATCAGGAACACAAGCTAACGTACTGTTCGATCAGGGGTTCGGGACTTAACAGAATCTCCGGTGCAAGCACTCGAGATGCGATGCAGTCCTCGGATCACGCATCCGGCGGGGACGCACGGCGGGACGGTGCCTGTTGCACGGACGTTCCAGGCGCCTGTCTGCTGCGCAATCGGTGCTGTGCATCCGCCTCGGGGACGTGCTGGCCCGCGGCCCGGCGCATGAGCCGCCTGTGCGCGCCGCGCGGATCAGACGCTGCGCGGCAGAGCCTGGCGCGCCGTCTGGTAGAGGCGGCGCAGCTCGAGCGCCATGTCCTGCTGCAGCTGCTCGAGCCCGGCGGCATCCAGGACGCGAGGGACGTAGCGGGGCGGGCCGATCGCGATCGCGATGCGGGCGAAGGGTTTGGGGATGACGAACCGGTCCCACTTGATCCGCCAGGCACGCGTCGCGGCATAGGCCATGGGCACGATGGGACGGCCGGAGATCTGCGCCAGCACAATGGCGCCCGGCTTGAAGTGGTGACGCGGCCCGCGCGGGCCGTCCGGCGTGATGGCCGGGGAGATGCCCTCCTTGACCAGGGCCTGGTAGTAGTCCCGCAGGGTGCGCGCACCGGTGTGGGTCGAGGAACCGCGGATGACCTCGGCGCCGAGACGGCGGACCAGCATCGCGCCGATTTCCCCATCCACCGAGGGACTGATCAGGAAACCGAGCCTCAGGCCGCGCGCGCGCTGATCGAGCAGGAACTTTCCGCAGAACAACTGGTGCTGGTGCCAATAGCACGGCAGCACCGAGGGGGAGGCGGCGAGCGCGGCGTCAAGGTGCGTCTCCCCCTCGACCGCGACGATGCGGCACAGCCGCCACCAGGCGCGCAGGACCGCGAGCCCCACGGGCAGTGCCCAGCGGTACAGGCGCTCGCGCGCCGGGGTCATCCGCCGGTCCGAGCGGGTCACTTTGCGATAGAACGAATTGCGCAGACCCGGCTCGCTCATGCGGGGGGAGGACTCCGTGATCAAATGTGTCGATGGGTATAATGACGAGCTTACATGAGTAGCCCCGCCACGACCCAGAATGCGCCTCCCGAGGCGGCCGTCCGCTTCGACATCGGCTCCACCGACGATTCGCTGGAGCGGATGATCGAGCTGTTTGCGCTGCATGGCGACATCTATCGCGTGTACGTGCCGACGCGTCAGTCGTATACGTACGTCGTCCATCATCCTGATGACGTCAAGCGGATCCTGGTCTCGAACCACCGCAATTACACCAAGGGCATCGGCCTCGATCGGGTGAAGATCCTGCTCGGCAACGGCATCATGACGAGCGAGGGACAGTTCTGGCGTCGCCAGCGCCTGATGCTGCAGCCGCTGTTCCACCGGCGCATCATCAGCGAGTTCGCCCAGGTGATCAGCGAGGCGAACCTGCAGATGCTGCGGCGCTGGGAGGAGTTCGCGCGCCGCGGCGAGCCCGTGAACCTCACCCAGGAGATGAGTGATCTCGCCCTGCAGATCATCCTGCGCGCGCTGTTCGGCCGTGATCTGGAGCGCCTCTCGGCCGACTCCGGTGGCAATCCCTTCGACGTGGTGACCCGGGAGCCGGAGCGCAACCTGCAGTTCGCGTACAAGTTCCGCTCGCTCACCAAGCTCGTCGCGGCCCTCATCGGGCGGCGCCGGCAGGAAAACGAGGAACACTTCGATTACGTCTCGATGCTGATGAACGCCCGCGACAAGGAGACCGGCGAGGGCATGGGCGAGCGCGAGCTGATCGACGAGATCATGACCCTGGTGGTGGCGGGACACGAGACCACCGCGAGCGGCCTCAATTGGACCTGGTACCTGCTGTCGCAGCACCCGCAGGTCGAGGCGCGCATGTACGCTGAGATCGCCGCCGCCGGGATCGGCGCGCAGACGCCGGCGCCGACCCTCGCGCAGATGGAGCAGCTCGCCTACACGCGCCAGGTGATCGACGAGGCGCTCAGGCTGTATCCGCCCGGGTGGCTGCTGTCGCGGCGCACGGTCGGGCCGGATGTGCTCTCGGGCTACCGGATTCCGGCCGGTGCCAACGTGCTGCTGCCGCTGTATCTGCTGCACCGTCATCCGCGCTACTGGCACGACCCCGATGCGTTCATCCCGGAGCGCTTCGGATCGCCGTACGAGGCCGAACGGTCCCGCTTTGCCTACATGCCGTTCGCGGCCGGACCGCGCCATTGCATCGGCGAGACCTTCGCGCTGTATGAGATGCTGGTGCATCTGTTTCGGGTGGCGAGACGATTCCGCCTGGTCTACCTGCCGGACAAGCCGCTCGAGCTCGAGGCGCAGATCAATCTGCGCAGCCGTCATCCCGTTTTCATGAGACTGGAAATCCGCTGATGTTGAATGTCACGACGCTGACCGGGCTGATCGAGGCGAACCGGGGCCATGAGGGGCAGATCACCTATCTGGAGGGCGAGCACGAGCGGCGCGGTGTGGGGTATGGGGAGCTGTACGAGCGAGCGCTGGGGATTTTGTATCACCTGCAGCGCCTCGGCGCGCGCCCGGGCGAGAAGC
>JAJYTX010000331.1 GCA_021792815.1 Pseudomonadota bacterium | reverse complement strand
GCCCGAACGCCCGAACCGGCCAGCCGTGGCCGGAAGCCGTCGCCCATCCGGCCAACGGGGTGAGAAGCAACGCCGCATACAGCGCGAAATGAGTGCCTGCGGCCACGTACCGCTGCCAGCCGGGCATTGGCGGTGGTGGCGGCGCACGGTGGGTGAGGCGCCACGCGACGCGCAGCACGACGATCAGCAGGATGCCGCTGCCGAGGGCGAGATGAATCGCGATCAGCGTGCCGACCCGGGTGTGGCGGTGGATGTCCGGCATCGTCATTCCGACGACGTACTCGGTGGCCACCAGCAGCACGGTCAGCCAATGCAGCGCCCGGGCGATGGGATCATAACTGGCCGACAGGGCGTTCTGCGGCTGTGCGATCACGCTCATTCGCAACCTCGCGTCAAAAGATAAAGTTGAAGATGACAGGGACCACGCCTTCGGCACGCCTGCCGTGCGCCAGCGCGCGCCGTGACACGTCCGTACGCGTCCTCAGTGCGACTCCGGCGCGTGTGCCGCGCGCGGCCTCTGCCGGCGCTCGGAGTACCATTCCGCCAGATCGAGCCGCATCCGCCAGGGATCGGCCTCTGGCACCGGACCGTGGCCCGTGAAGTTCAGCAGCCGGTCGGTGCGCGTGCGGTAGCGCGGCCAGGGCGGCAGGCCCTTCGGGTCCGGTTTGCCGGTCTTGGCAAACGCCACCCAGTAGGCATGCATCTGCCGCGCCACGCGCTCGTCCTGCGCACTGGTCCGATCCCCCGAATACGCCCGCACGGTATCGAACACATAGGGAATCTCGGAGGCATGCATCGCACCGAGCCGGCCAAGCGGCGTATGCCGTACCGAGGTCGCCACGTAGGAGAACCGGTACTCGTACACCGGCTGGCCGCGGGATGAGAGCTCGCGCGCGACGGCGCGCGCCGGCTCGATCATCATCAGTGCGCCGCCGACCCGCCAGGCGGCCTGCCGCAGCGTCAACCGCCCGCTGGGATCGAACTCGGCGCGCGCCTGTGCGGCCTTCGGGCCGAACATCGCGAACAACGCCTGTCGGGATTTCGCCCGCAGAAAGCTGAGATCGCCGCTGTTCGCCCCGATCATCACCGGCACGTGGTTGCCGGAATCCGGGTGTTGGGCATACACCTGGGTCGGTTCTCCCTGGTACAACCCATCGAACCGTATCGGCCCCCCGACGTAACCGTCCCGTTCCGCGGACAGCATCGTCGCCATGTTGAGCCCGTCGACCAGCCGGGAGGCCGGCAGGGCCCGCAGGTGCGCCAGCGCGCGCGGCCCCTGTCCCTCAATGCCGAAGTGACGGGCCAGCCTCACACCCATCGCCTCGGCGCTGGACGGCGATCCGGCGAGGGGCGGTGCCGGAAAAAGCGGCCGTCCGCCGCCGGACTCGATGATGGCCCGCTGGAACAGTCCCTTGGCGAGCGGGCTGATCAGCAGGTTGTTCACCGACATGCCGCCGGCCGACTCGCCGAAGACCGTCACATTGTGCGGATCGCCGCCGAAGGCCCGTATGTTGCGCTGTACCCATCTCAGGGCCGCCAGCTGGTCCATGAACGCATAGTCGCCGAGCAGCTGTCCACGATCCTGGCGGGTCAGCGCCGGAAACGCGAAGAACCCGAAGTTGCCCAGCCGATAGTTGAAGCTGACCAGCACCACCCCATCGCGGGCGAAGCGCGTCCCGTTGTACACCGCCGGGGAGCTTCCGCCGTTGACGAAGCCGCCGCCGTAGATCCACACCATCACCGGCAGGTTGCGCACCGAGGCGCCCCGGGGACGCCAGACGTTGAGGTACAGGCAGTTCTCCTGCGGCACGGTCCGCTCCGGCGCCGCATCACCCGGGAAGAGTACCTGCATGCAGTCCGGGCCGTAGGCGAGCGCCCGACGGACTCCGTTCCACGGCCTCACCGGCTGCGGCGGCGCCCACCTGCGCGCGCCCACCGGCGGAGCCGCGTAGGGAATGCCCTTGAATGCGATCACGCCGCGCTCGATCTGCCCGCGAACGAGTCCACCCTCGACCCGCGCCACAAGCGGATGGCCCGCGGCCCGGGCGAGGACCGGTCCCGGCGCCAGACCCGCCGTGAGCGCGGCCAGGATCGCGCCGCACACTCTCAAGCCTCGCAGCCGCCCGAGCGGCCGGTCTTTCGCGTTCATCGAGAGTCCTCGCAGGTCCACAGTCACCGAGCGAACGCCCCGGGTCATCGCATTGTGTGCGACAGGGAATCGGTCATCTTATCAGTACGCGATGCCGTGGACAGCCGCGCCATCACCCCGGCGCATCGGGCCGGCCCATCTCGCGCAGCATCGCGATCGTGCCGAATGCCTCGACGCCTTCCCCGACACGCCCGTCGGGTATGGCAACCACGACCCACGGCCGCTGCGGGTCCACCACGGTGAGCGGACACTCGATTTCGCGCGTGCCTCCCGAGCCCAGGCTGACCGTCAACCGGGTGTCTGCAACCCGACCGTTACTCACGCGCAAGGCGATCTCCCGGGTGCCGACCCCGCGGACCCTGATCCGCAGACTCACATCGGCGGCCGTGGCCGGGCGCGCTGAGATCTCGAGATCGATCGCTCGTGAGGGATCAAGGTCCAACCGATACCGTCCACCGTCGAGCAACGCCACCTCGCGCCCGAAGGTGCCGTAGTGCAGCTCATAACGATCCGCGGGCAAAGTCAGCTCGAAGGGGCCTTTGTGCACCACAGTGATCTCACCCGTCGAGATCCGTCGTAAACGCGCACCCTGGGGCGCCTGCCCGGCCACGCTCGCGCACCCCGGCACCCGGGCAAGGTTCGCCGCCCATCGGGCGCTCGAGAGCACCCAGATTTCCTTGTAGGGAAACACCGCATTGTTTCCCCAGGCCGGCGCATCGCCGCGGTAGCAGTTCATACCCACCGGGGCACCGCCGACCAGATTCGGCAATGAGACCGTGAAATTCTGCCACCAGTCGTAGCCCACTCCGTATACCAGCGATCGGGAAAAGGGATTGCCGCCGATCTCCCACTGCAGCTGGCGCGAGATCAGATCGGAAAGATCCGCCCGCCTGCGTCCCTGCGCGGCCGCAGCGAGCCCCAGCGTCTTGGTCAGGTGCACGCAACTGGCGCCGTGCCGGACGTGATCGGTCCACAGCGGGAAGACACGCAGACGCTGTCCCGGCGAGAGGTAGGTTGCCGCCTGATACTGCTCGCGCATCTGCTGCCGGATCAGGCTGTGCGTCGCGGGACTCGGGTACACCGCGTCCGGGCCCGTCCACGGCTTTTCTGCAAGCAGATCCGGCGGGATGGGCGCCTCCAGATCGGTCCGCCGCCACAGCGCCGCGGGCACCAGGTCAAACGGCGCCGAGGCCCGCGAGCCCGTGCGACAGAAGTACTCCGAGTAGGCCACCATGCCGGCGTACCAATGGATCCACTCCGGGTGCTCCGGCAGCTCTTCGCACAGCGCCTGGTAGGCGAGCAGCGCCCCCTCCTCGAAGCTGTTCGGAGCCCCGCTGGTGCGCTGCAATTCGTGAAGGATCCGGGTCCGGGCCGCGTCAGAATAGAAATAGCCTGTGACCGCCGCATTCTCCACGAAGCGAAACTCCTGCAGATCGAGCACCCAGCGCGCGAATCGCACCGCATCGTCGGCGTAGCGCGGCTTGCCGGTCGCCCGATAGAGCTCGATGGCCGTCAATGCGATATACCCGGCCTCGTTCTGCCACGGAACGACGTCCCAATCCGGCACCGCCGGGCGTTCCGCCGGGGGCCCCGGTCTGTCGCGCAGCACCGAGGCGAAATCCTCCTCGGCCGCGCGCAGCAGCGTCGCCGCGAGATCCGGATCGTCGTGCAACACCGCGCGCGCGCCGCGCGCTTCGGCCAGAGCTGCGGTCAGATTCTTGAACGTATCCGAGCCCACGTTCTGCTGGACCACGTTCCCCAGGGTACCGGGGACGGTATCGGTAAAGTAGCTGTATTCGCCCCACAGGCAGCGCAGCCCCGGACCGAACCGCATGCGCAGAATCCACTCCAGACCCCAGCGCGCCTCTTCGAGTGCGCGCGCCGAGAGCTCCGGGTCGCAGACACGAAGCGCGTCGGACAGATCGAGCAGCGCGCACACCGACAGCGCGGTGTTGTCCGGATGCTGGGTGAGATTGGCGGCATCGTGCCATCCTCCGCCGACGACACGTCTGTCTCCCTTGTATTCCACAAAGACGTTGC
>JAJYTX010000330.1 GCA_021792815.1 Pseudomonadota bacterium | reverse complement strand
TGTCGGCGTGATTGCCCGACAACAGCACCGCCGGCACCGCGCGGCCCTCGAACACTTCCGGCCGCGTGTAGTGCGGCCAGTCGAGCCGTCCCTGCGCGAAGGACTCCTCGACGCTCGAGCGCACATCGCCGAGCACTCCCGGCAGCAGCCTCGCCAGCGCATCGATCACGGTGAGCGCCGGCAGCTCTCCGCCCGAGAGCACATAATCCCCGATCGACAGCTCCCGGTCGATGCCGAGCTCGATGATTCTCTCATCGAGCCCCTCGTATCGTCCGGCCACGAGCAGCACCCCGGGCAACCCGGCGAGCTCGCGCGCCACCGCCTGGGTGAAGCGCTCGCCCTGCGCGGACAGGCAGATCCGCGGGCTGCCGTCCGGGAGCCTCGCATGCGCCGCGCGGATCGCCGCGAGCAGGGGCTCGGGTTTGAGCACCATGCCGGGGCCGCCTCCGTAGGGCCGATCATCCACCGTGCGGTGCGGGTCGTCGGTGTGATCCCGCGGATCCTCGGTACCGACCGTGAGCGCACCGTGCGTCACCGCCCGTCCCACGACCCCGAAGCGCAGCGCCCCGGTGATCATCTGCGGAAACAGCGTGACGACCTCAATCCTCATCGGATCCCTCTGTCGGGTCGGCCGGCCAGTCCACCTCGATCCGGCCCGCCTCGAGATCCACCCGTCGCAGGTGCGCCGGATCGGCGAGCACCCAGTGCTCCCGGCCCTCGCCCGCCTCGACCACCATCACCGCGCCCGCGGGCGCATCGACGAAATACCCCACCGTCCCGAGCCGCCGCCCCTCGGTGTTGTGCACCTCGAGGCCGATCAGGTCGGCACGGTAGTACTCGCGCGCCCCGACCGCAGGCAGCGCTCCGCGCTCGACCTCGACCGACGCCCCGGTGAGACCCGCCGCCGCGTCGCGATCCTCGATCCCCTGCAGCCGGGCCACGAGCCGCCCCGCCTGCAGCCGTCCCTCGATCAGCCGGCGCGGCCCGATTGGCGCGCCGGCACGGCTCAGGCCCCACTCCGGGTAGCCGAGCAGCGCCTCGGGCGGATCGGTGTAGGAGGACACATGCACCCAGCCGCCGAGGCCGAAGGGCGCACCGATCCGGCCGAGCTCGACCCAGCGGGACCCGCTCATCGGACCCGCCGGGAATCGCTCAGGCGCTCGCCTGCTTGCGGTACGACGCCACCAGCGTGCGTACCCGCTCGGAGGGCTGTGCGCCCTGGCCGAGCCAGTAATCGATGCGCGGCAGGTCGAGCCTGAGCCGGGTGTCCGCCCCGCCCGCGATGGGGTTGAAGAACCCGACGTTCTCGAGACTCGATCCGCCCTGGCGCTTGCGGCTGTCCGTCACCACGACGTGATAAAAGGGCTGATTACGCGCCCCGCGCCTGGTCAGGCGAATGGTTACCATAGGTCTTGTCGCTCTCTTTAACCGGTCCAGGCGCGCCCCGGGGGGCGCCCCTCAAAAAGAGCGCGGATTCTACGGACTTCTTCCCTCAGCCGAAAGGGGTCTGCGACAAATTTTCAGCCCGGCAGCCCCGGCGGCAGGCCGCCCTTGAGCGCCCCGAGGAGCTGGCGCAACCGCCCGCCCTTCAGCTGTTTCATCATCTTCTGCATCTGCAGGTACTGCTTCATCAGCCGGTTGACGTCCTGGACCTGCACGCCCGCGCCCCGCGCGATGCGCCGCCGGCGCGAGCCGTCGATGATGCCGGGCGAGCGCCGCTCGCGCGCGGTCATGGAATTGATGATCGCGATCTGGCGGCGCAGGTCCCGATCGCCCTGCTCGGGCGAGACCGCCGCCTTCTGCACCGCGGCGCTCGGCAGCTTGTCCATGAGCGAGGCCATGCCGCCCATCTTCTGGACCTGCTCGAGCTGGCTCCTCAAGTCCGCCAGATCGAACCCCTTGCCCTTGACCACCTTGCGTGCGAGCCGCTCGGCCTCCTGCCGGTCCACGTCGCGGTGGACCTGCTCGACGAGGCTGACCACATCGCCCATGCCGAGGATGCGCGAGGCCATGCGCTGCGGATCGAACGGCGAGAGCGCCTCGGTCTTCTCGCCGGTGCCGAGGAACACGATGGGCTTGGCGGTGATCTGGCGCACCGACAGCGCCGCGCCGCCGCGCGCATCGCCGTCGGCCTTGGTGAGGATGATGCCCGTGAGCGCGAGCGCCGAGCCGAAGGCCCGTGCCGCATTCACCGCATCCTGGCCGGCCATGGCGTCGACCACGAACAGGCTCTCGGCCGGGTGCACCGCCTGGTCGATCTGGCGCACCTCGTCCATCAGCGCCTCATCCACGTGCAGCCGCCCGGCGGTATCGACGATCAGCACGTCGAACACCCCGCGCTTCGCCTGCTCCAGGGCCTCGCGTGCGATGTCCGCCGGTGCCGCACCGGCCGCCGCGGGCAGGTAGTGGGCCTGCACCTGGGCCGCCAGGCGCTCGAGCTGCAGCATGGCCGCGGGCCGGCGCACGTCGGTGCTCACCAGTGCCACGCGCTTGCGCTGCCGCTCGATCAGCCAGCGGGCGAGCTTCGCGGCGGTCGTGGTTTTGCCCGCGCCCTGCAGCCCCGCGAGCAGCACGACCACCGGTGGCTGCGCCCGCAGCGCGAACCCCTCGCCGGCGCCGCCCATGAGCTCGACGAGCTGGCGGTGCAGGATGCCGACGAACGCCTGGCCGGGGGTGAGGCTCTGGGCCACCTCGCTGCCGAGGGCCTGCGTCTTGACCGAGTCGATGAAGGTTCTGATGACCGGCAGGGCGACGTCGGCCTCGAGCAGCGCCACGCGCACCTCGCGCAGCGCCTCGCCGATGTTCTCCTCGGTGATCCGTCCCCGGCCGCGCAGCGCAGACAGGGTGCGGGAAAGACGGGCGGTCAGGGTGTCGAACATATTTGAAATCTTGCACTCAGGAGGCGGCGCCGCAGACCCGGTCCGAGCCGGCCCCGCTCACGCCGCGGATCGGGTGACGAATCCGCCCGGGATCTCCATTATAGGGGCGTCGCACAGGTCTCCGGGAGAGTTCGCTTGATCGCCTCATCCACCGCGCTGCTGCTGACGCTGCTGCTGCTGGTCCTGATCATTGCTTTCTCCTCCGGCACCGAAGTGGCGATGCTGTCGGTCAACCGCTACCGCATCCGCCACCGCGCCGAGGCCGGCCACGGCACGGCGAAGCTGCTCGATCGGCTGCTGCGCAAGCCCGAGGACTGGCTCGGCGCCAACCTGGTCATCGTGGCCGCGGCCAACGTGTTCGCCTCGTCGATCGCGACGCTGCTCGCCGCGCGCACCGGCTACCGCTACGCGGTGCCCGCCGCGGGCGTCGTGCTCAGCATCGTGATCATCGTCTTCGGGGAGCTGACGCCGAAGATTTTCGCGACCACCCACCCGGAATCGGCGGCGCTCGGCTCGGCGCGGATCTACCGCGTGCTGGTGTTTCTCGCCCGGCCGCTGCTGTCGGTCACCAACCGCATGGCCTACGGGGTGCTGCGGCTGTTCGGCATGGTCCGGCGCGCCCCGGCGGGCCAGACGCTCAACACCGAAGAGCTGCGGGCGGCGGTGGCCGAAGCCGGACCGATGATCCCGGCGAGACATCGGCAGATGCTGCTGTCGATCCTCGACCTCGGCCAGATCACGGTGAACGACATCATGATCCCCCGCCAGGAGATCGCCGGCATCGACGTGGCGGAGAGCTGGGAGGAGATTCTCGAGCAGCTGCGGCACACGCCGCACACCCGCCTGCCCGTCTATGAAGGCGAGCTCGACAACCTGGTGGGACTGCTGCACATGAAGCGCGTGGCGCACGAGCTCGCCCGCGGCTCGCTCACCCGGGAGCGGCTGATCGACCTGGCGCGCAGCCGCGAGCCGTACTTCGTCCCCGAGGGCACGGCCCTCAACGTCCAGCTCGCCCACTTCCAGCGCAACCGCCAGCGTCATGCCTTCGTGGTCGACGAGTACGGCGACATCGAGGGACTGGTGACGCTCGAGGACATCCTCGAGGAGATCGTCGGGGAGTTCACCACCGATCCGGCCACGCTGCTGCACAAGGACATCTTCGCCGAGAGTCCCGGGGTGTTCATCATCAACGCCAGCGCCACGCTGCGCGCGGTGAACCGCGCCCTGCAGTGGCAATTGCCGACCGGCGGACCGAAGACGCTCAACGGCCTGCTGCTCGAGCACCTGGAGACCATCCCGGCGCCGGGCACGACGCTGCAGGT
>JAJYTX010000329.1 GCA_021792815.1 Pseudomonadota bacterium | reverse complement strand
TGACGATGTCCCCCGCCGTGTCGATACCCTGGTTCGCGAGCCGGCGGCCCTCGACCACATCGATCGCGATCGGCACGGTCTGCACGTTCTCGGCGCGCTTCGTCGCCGTCACGATGATCGTCGCCAGTTTCGATGCGGACCGTGACGGCGTCGAGTCTGCGGCCGCGCCGGCCGCAGCGGCTCGGCGGGCGGGCTGGTGCGGCGGGGCGGGGTCGGTCGCGTGGCCCCTGCGGGAGATGATCGCGATGGTGCGCTGCCCGAGGATCCGATAGCCGAGCCCCGTATGGCGCAACAGGTCGGAAAGCGCCGCGGTCGGCGCATACCGGCCGCGAATGCCCTGGGTCTTCAGACCGCCGATCAGCGAGTCGGGCGCGCTGAACTGCACCCGAGCCTGGTCGGCGAAACGCTCGAGCGCCAGGGACAGCGGTTGCGGTGGAATATCGAACAGCACCGGTTGCGACAGGTTTCCGGCCACGGCCACCTGCCAGGATAGAATCAGCGTGGCGGCCACGATCAGGCCTCTCGACACGGTCAGCAGGGATCCGGTCAGCCATTTCGCCGCGATACGCATCGTCATCCCCCTCGTGGCACTCCGGCCGTGGATGCGTCGGCCGTGTTCAGTGCTGCTTTAGACGGATCAGCCCGGCAAATGTGCAATGCGGACAGACTCGGCACCGGCGCAGCGGGTCCGCCCGGACTGCGGCGACCGAGCCGGGCGCGGCCGGCCCGCAGAGTCGGCCCTCAGGAGGCGATGTCGCGCCGGTCCTGCGGTGTCAGACGCACCGCGGCAGCGGCGATGTTCTCCTCGAGGTGCCCCAGGGAGGCCGTCCCGGGAATGGGCAGCATCGCAGGAGACTTGTCGAGCAGCCAGGCCAGTGCCGCCTGCGCCGGGGAGATGCCCAGACGCCGGGCAACATCGGTCAGCCCGCCCCGCCCAGCCGAGTGCTCCGCATGCCGTCCGGAACCGATCGGCGCCCACGGCAGGAAGGCGACCGAGCGACGCTCGCAATGGGCAAGCACGTCCTCGGAGTGCCGGTCCTCGAGGTTGTAGCGGTTCTGGACCGAGACGATCGGCGTCAGCTGCTCGCAGCGTTTCAGCTCCTCCAGAGTCACGTTCGAGACGCCGATGTGCCGAATCTTGCCTTCGGTCGAGAGCCGCACCAGCTCGCCGATGGACTCCTCGAGCGGCACCTGCGGGTCCGGCGAGTGCAACTGATACACGTCGATGCACTCCACCTTCAGGCGCTTCAGACTCCCTTCGCACGCCTGGCGCAGATGCCCGGGACGGCCGTCACGATTCCATGCGTCCGGACCGGGGCGCACGAGGCCGCCCTTGGTCGCGATCACCAGCCCGCGAGGATACGGATGCAGGGCCTGCGCGATCAGGTTCTCGCTGATCTGCGGTCCGTAGGCGTCCGCCGTGTCGATGAAGTTCACCCCCAGCTCCACGGCGCGGCGCAGCAGCCGCAGCACGGCGGGCACGTCGGACGGCTCCCCCCACGCCCCCCGCCCGGTGATGCGCATCGCGCCGAAGCCCAGACGGTTGACCCGCAGATCCGTGCCAAGCGCGATCGAGCCGGCGGCGGAGGCATCGAGAGGGGCGTTCATCGTGGGATTCCTCATTCCGGCCGGCGGGTGCTCCTGCGCCATCGCCGGCCACAGGTCGAGGCCAGAGCCAGTTGCGCGTCACCGGAATCATACACCACCTGAAACGTACCGGTCCGCGACGCCCGCCGGCGCGGCGCCGAGACCGGTCAATGGCCATGCCGCGCACGGGCGCGCCGCATCGCCGCCGACGCGCAGCGGACCGGGGCCGCCCCACGGCGTCTGCCCCGCCCCGCCGCGACTCGCGTCGGGTCAATGATCCCGGAAGGTCGCCATGTCAGGCGCGCGCACCGCAACCTGCGCATGGGGGGTGCCGCGCGGCACCCAGTCGTACGGCACGGCCTGAATGCGGTAGGCGAAGTTGCTGTAGACGTTCTGATTGACTCCCCAGACATAGGTGCGGCGGAAATACGGGTTGACGTACTCCCAGACGATCTTCCCCTGGGGCGTCACCTGGAAGAAACGCCCGTTCATCGCCTCGTCGATCAGCGTGTTGCCATTCGGCAGCCGCTGTGCGCTGCCCATGAACGAGCTGTAGAAGTCCCAGGTCGGCTGCGCCGAATCGAGCGCACTGTACGACCACACCACCCGCTTCGTCTCGGGGTCGATCTCGAGCACCCGCGACCCCGGCATCACGCCCAGCCGGACCGGCGGGTAGCCCGCCTCGCCCTGATCGTCAAATATCAGAATGTCCCCAGCCCCGGGCAGACCCTGCGGAATCATGTGCGCATCGTGCTGCCCGCTCATCTGATCGTTGGTGAAGCCGGAGCGGTCGACGCTCTGGCCGGGCCCGACCGCCACATAATGCGGCCCGATCTCCCAGACGATGTGACCGGTCTTGCGGTCGATGATCGCCACGAAATTGGCGTTGCGCGAGGAAATGATGATGTTGTCGGGCGCAAAGCGCTTGTCCCCGGCCGCATACCAGCGGTTCGGGCCCAGCGCCTGCATCGCATTCATGTGAAACGGCTCGAGCGTATGCGTGGCGCGGATCAACGCCAGCTCATGCGCCGTGAAGCCGAACTCCTTCAGATGCGCCGACGCCACCCAGCGCCACACGATCGCTCCGTCGGGACTGATCTCTTCGATCACGTTGTCGAGGATCTTCGGCAGCGCGAACCCCGCCACGTGGTGATACCACAGCGAAATGATCAACGTGTCGCCGTTGGCGAGACGCTCCTCGTCATGGCTCTGATGCGCCGCCCCGCCCGGGGCCTTCTCGCCCCATTGCCACACGACCTTGCCGTTCCAGTCCACGACCCCGAAGGTCTTGTTCGAATATCCGATCGCCTCCTCGCGCCTGAAGCCGTGCGGCAGCCGCTTCAGCGCCGAGAGCTGCGCGAACATCTCACCGCGCCTGCCGCCCACCAGCCGCGGTGCGATGATCTCGCTCGGAAAACCCGGCTGCATCCAGGTATGCACTACGTTGCCGTCCATGTCGATCAGGCGCGTCTTGCCGTCCGGCGCGGTGAACAGCACATATGAGCTGTAGGCGAGCTGCGGATCGTAGCGCGTCACCCCCGTCGGATAGACACTCGGCTGGGCCACGGCACCCTGCGGCCCGAGGCAGCCGGCCACGGCGAGCACTGCGATGCCGATCAGGCCGGACCATCGCCGGCGCATGCAAGCGGTGATTGACATAGTGGTTCGGTCTCCTGTCTCTTGAGCGGTCAAATACTCGTATTCGTCGCGCGCACTATACTCGTCGTGTGCACTGCGGATCCCCCGGACGTTGGCGGTCCCGCGCCGCGGCCGGCGCGCCGATCGCCCGTGACGGCCGTTTGCCGCATCCCGCGGCTCAATGTCCGAAGTCCACCTGGAAACTCACGCCATACAGCGGTACGCCGGCGTTCGGCGGCAGACATTGCTGGACGAGCATGATCCCATTGGCGAGCGTGGTATTGCTGCCGCAGGTCTTCGTCGAGGTCACGTTCTGCGCCAGCGCGCTCAGCCGATACTGCCCCTGCGAGCCGAAGGTATAGTGCGCGCCGAGGTCGAGAAAGGTCGCCGCGCTCACGATCGCCGCCGGGTCGTTGTTCAGGGAGGAGTTCTCCTCGCCCTGGAAACGCACCGACGCATCGAGCTGCAGCAGCCGCGACGAGCCGATGCGAAACCGCTTGCCCAGCGTGGAGTTGAACGTGAACCGCGGGGCGTTCGACAGCCGGGCGCCGTCCTGCACGCCCTGCAGCCCGCCCGCATCGATGATCCGCCCGTCGAGGTAGCCGAGTCCGGCATCGAGGGTCCAGCCGCCCGGCGCGGCTGCCGCGGCGCTCAGCTCCGCGCCATCGATCACGCTCAGCGGAATGTTGAGAAAGGCCGGACCGCCCTGGCGGATCGCCGAGAAGGCCTGCTCGTCGAGCCAGCGGTAGTGAAACGCGTCGGCATTCAGCCGCAGATGATGCTGCAGCAGCGTCGTCTTGATGCCGACTTCCGTCGCGTTGAGCTTCTCGGGCTTCACCGGGATCAACCGGCCGCCGAGGAACACCGCCTGGGCGCGCACGTCGAAGGCGCCGGACTTGAAGCCCTCCGAGTTGCTCACATAGGCCATGACGTTGCGCGAGAACTTGTACTTCAGGTCGACGTTCCAGCCGGGCATCCGG
>JAJYTX010000328.1 GCA_021792815.1 Pseudomonadota bacterium | reverse complement strand
CCTCGGACCTGATCCGCATCTGCCGCGGAATCGTCAACCTGTACGAGCGGCGCACCGTGCGCCTGCTGGTCCGGCGCGATCCCTATCATCGGTTCTATTCCTGTCTGATCTACGTGCCCCGTGACCGCTACAACACCGACGTGCGCCAGCGCATCGAGCAGATCGTGCTGGAAGGCTTCGCGGGCAAATCGGTCGAGAGTCAGGTACAGATCTCAGGCTCGAGCCATGCACGGGTGCACGTGGTGGTGCGGACCGAGCCGGCCGAGCGGCACACGGTGGAGTTCGCCTCGCTCGAGCAGCGCATCGGGCAGGCAACCCTGACGTGGACCGATCGTCTGCGCGAGGTGCTGGTGAGGCGGGACGGAGAAGCGGCGGGACTGGCGCTGCTGAACCGGTACCGGCACGTCTTCCCGCTCGCTTACGAGGAAGATGTCACGCCTGCCGAAGCGCCGCACGATATCGAAGATCTGGAAAAACTGGCCGTGCAGCCGCAGACGCGCCGTCTCAGCCTGCACCGCTCCTGCGCTCAGGGCCCGGCCGGCCTGCACCTGAAGATCGTGAAACGGGGTGAGCCGGTGCCGATTTCGGACCTGCTGCCCATGCTCGAGAATTTCGGCCTGCGGGTGATCGCCGAGCGGCCCTACGAACTCGCGTGGCCTGGAGGCGGTGCCGCCTGGATCCAGGACTTCGAGCTCGAGCACCGCGAAGGCCGCGCAATCGACATCCCGCGCATCGAAGCGCGCTTCAAGGAGGCGCTCACCGCCGGCTGGAGCGGCGAGGCGGAAAACGACGGGTTCAACCGCCTGTTGTTCAGCGCCGACCTTTCGGCCCGGCAGATCCTCGTGCTGCGGGCGTACTGCCGTTATCTGCTGCAGACGGGCGTGCCTTTCAGCCAGGCGTACATGGAGCGGACGCTGGCGGCCCATGCGCCGATCGCGGCCGACCTGGTCCGCCTGTTCGAGGCACGGTTCGACCCGGCGCAGGCGCATGCGGGCCACGCGGCCGAGCGGGCCAGCGCGCGGCTCGTCACCCAGATCCGCTCGACACTCGATGCGGTCACGAGCCTGGACGAAGACCGCATCCTGCGTGCGTACCTTGGACTCGTCCAGGCGACGCAACGGACGAATTTCTACCGCCGCGATCGCAGCGGCGCTCCACTGCCCTATCTGTCCCTGAAGTTCGACCCCACGGGTATTCCCGAGCTGCCGTTGCCGCGGCCCAGGCACGAGATCTTCGTGTACAGCCCGCGGGTCGAAGGCGTGCACCTGCGCATGGGGGATGTGGCCCGCGGCGGCATCCGCTGGTCCGACCGGCGCGAGGACTTCCGCACCGAGGTCCTGGGTCTGATGAAGGCCCAGAACGTGAAGAACACGCTGATCGTGCCCGTCGGCGCCAAGGGGGGCTTCGTACCCAAGCAGCTGCCGCAGGGCAGCCGGGACGAACTGCAGGCCGAGGTCATCGCCTGCTACAAGACTTTCATCCGGGGCCTGCTCGACCTCACGGACAACATCGTCGCGGGGCGCAGCGCGCCGCCGCCGCAGGTGGTGCGTCACGACGGCGACGACCCTTACCTGGTGGTCGCGGCCGACAAGGGCACGGCGAGCTTTTCCGACATCGCCAACGCGCTTTCGGCCGAGTACGGCTTCTGGCTCGGCGACGCGTTCGCCTCCGGAGGCTCGGCCGGCTACGATCACAAGGGTCTCGGCATCACGGCCCGCGGCGCCTGGGAGTGCGTGAAGCGGCATTTCCGCGAGATCGGCGTCGACATCCAGAAGAGCGCATTCACCGTCGCAGGCATCGGCGACATGTCCGGTGATGTGTTCGGCAACGGCATGCTGCTTTCCCGCCACATCCTGCTGCAGGCCGCCTTCGACCATCGACACATCTTTCTCGATCCGCGGCCCGATCCGGCGGTCAGCTTCGCCGAGCGGCAGCGCCTGTTCGCGCTGGCCAGATCGAGCTGGGACGATTACGACCGCGGCCGCATATCCAAGGGAGGCGGGGTGTTCCCACGCTCCGCCAAATCAGTGCCGCTGTCCGCCGAGGCGCGTGCGCTTCTAGGGTTGGATGCGCCCGCCGCCGCGCCCACTGACATCGTCCGCGCGATCCTGCGCATGCCGGTGGATCTGCTCTGGAACGGCGGCATCGGCACCTACGTCAAATCGAGCGGCGAATCGAACGCCGAGGTCGGCGACCGCGCGAACGACCTGCTGCGCGTCAACGGCGCTGAGCTGCGCGCCAAGGTGGTCGGCGAGGGCGGCAACCTCGGCTTCACCCAGCGGGGGCGCGTCGAATACGCCCTCGCGGGTGGCCGGCTCAACACGGATTTCATCGACAACTCCGCGGGCGTCAACACTTCGGACGTCGAGGTAAACCTGAAGATCCTGCTCAATCCTCTGGTTCACTCCGGCAGGATCTCCACGGCCGAGCGCAACCGGCTGCTCGCACGCATGTCCGGCGAGGTGTGCGAGCTGGTGCTGCGCAACAATTATCTTCAGGGGCAGGCGCTCAGCACTCTCGAGCAGCAGGCAAGCTCGCGGCTCGCGGAATTCCAGCATCTGATCGGCCTGCTCGAGCGTACCGGTGGCCTCAATCGCGCGCTCGAGTTCCTGCCGAGCGAGGCACAGATCGCCGAGCGGCGCAAGAGCGGTGCCGGGTTCACCCGCCCGGAACTCGCCATCCTGCTCTCCTACGGCAAGATCTGGCTCAACAACCACCTGCTCGATTCGGACGTGCCCGAAGACCCGTACCTCTCGAGTGAACTGGAGCGCTATTTCCCCGCGCCAGTGCGCACGCGATTCGCTCAGGCCATCGGCAGGCACCGGTTGCGACGGCAGATCATCGCCACGGCCATCGCCAACAGCCTGATCAACCGCATGGGGCCGATCTTCGTGCTGCGCGCACAGGAGGATACCGGCGCCGAGCCGGCGCAGATCGCCCGCGCCTTTACCGCCGCGCGAGAGATCTTCGAGGCACGCGAGCTGTGGGCCGAGCTCGAAGCGCTCGATAACCGCATGCCGGCCAGGATCCAGTACGCCGCTGCGTTCGAAATCAGCCGCCTGCTGCGCCACGCGACCTATTGGCTGCTCGCCCACCGCCGCACCCTCAAGGTCGATACCGCGGTTGCGGAATTTCGCCGTGGCGTCCACGAGATCGGCGCACGGATCGGCCAGGTGCTGACCGGTTCGTGGCGGACACACTTCGAGACCGTGCGCCGACAGCACATTGAAGCCGGTCTGCCGGCCGCGCTTGCCGCCCGGATAGGTGGCCTCGAAGCCCACAACGCCTCGCTCGATGTGGTCTCCCTGGCCGCGAACTGCGGGGTGCCCGTGCCCGAGGCCGCACGGATCTACTTCGAGGTGGGCTCGCGCACCGGCCTGGACTGGCTGCGCGAGCGGATCGACAAGCTGCCGGTTGAAGGCCCCTGGCAGGCAACCGCCCGCACCGGCCTGCGCGACGCGGCGATGCGCATCCATCGCGCGATTGCCGAGCATGTCTTCGACCGCAGCGCGCACGGCACCCCCGATGCGCGTGTGAGCGTGTGGCAGGAGAGCGCCGGGAGCGCCCTGACCCACTGGGAACGGACCCTCGCGGACATGCGCGCGGCCGGCAGCGCCGACTTCGCCACGCTCACGGTCGGCGTGGAGTCGTTGCGAAAGCTGGCCGATTGAACGCACAATCACTGCGAGCCGGTGCGCGCGTGACCGGTTGCCCGGTCCATCGGGCAAGCCAGCTTTCCCCAGCCGGCCTCTGGCACTGCCCTGAGCCCGCCCGGAGCGGGTTCGGGCACACCGGGGGCGAGGTCCCGGGCCCAAGATGCCGGCGCGCACGCTCTTCCCGGCGCCGATCCTGTCATCGGCAGGGGGTATCTCCGACGATCCCGTTCAATCCCGCGCGCAGCGCGTGAAAGGTGCCCAGATGCCCGGAAAACTGATCCTCGTCCGTCACGGCCAGAGCCTGTGGAACCTGGAAAACCTGTTCACCGGCTGGACCGACATCGATCTGGCGCCCGTGGGGCGCGAGGAAGCCGCACGGGCGGGCCGGCAGCTCATCGAAGAGAAAATCCAGGTGGACGTCGCGTTCACCTCCGTGCTCAAGCGAGCGGTCCGCACCCTGTGGCTCATGCTCGATGAGATGGATCGGATGTGGATTCCGGTCGAGCGCTCCTGGCGGTTGAACGAGCGGCATTACGGTGCGCTGCAGGGACTCGACAAGGCTC
>JAJYTX010000327.1 GCA_021792815.1 Pseudomonadota bacterium | reverse complement strand
CATTGAGCGAGTCGGCGAGCGCGCGCACCAGCGGCACCGGCCCGAGGTCGTGGCGCGTGTAGTCCTTTGGACGCCAGTACCGGCCGTCGGCGAGCCTGACCGACACCGGCTCATCCTGGATGATCGTGGCGGCGTTGAAGTTGCCCGTCTCGAGCGCCGTCAGGTAAATGAATGGTTTGATCGTCGAACCGATGGACCGGCGCGCATCGAGCGCGCGGTTGAAACCGTCGTAATCGGCATCACGCCCGCCGACGATGGCGAGCACATCGCCCGTCTGCGGCGAGGTGATCACCACGGCGCCCTGCAGCCGTTCCCTGCCCCGGTGGTGCCAGCGATCCAGGCGGTGCAGCTGCGCATCGAGCGCGTGCTCGGCGATCTGCTGCACCCTGGGGTCGAGACTGGTGTAGATCCGCAAGCCCGCTTCGGTCAGCTCGTGCTGCGGATAGTCGCGCGTCAAGGTGCGGCGCACCAGGTCCATATAGGCCGGATAGTAGGCGCCGGAGGCGTGCGGTGTGACCCCGAGAGGCTGGCGGATCGCTTCCCGCGCCGCGCGCCGCGTGATGACACCCTGCTGAGCCAGGACCCTCAGCACCATGTTGCGCCGCGCCAGCACCCGCCGCGGATGCAGCCGCGGGTTGTAGTAGGTCGGTCCGCGCACGATGGCCACCAGCAGCGCGATCTGCCGCAGGTCGAGCTCAGCGAGCGGTTGGCCGAAGTAGTACTCGCTCGCGAGCCCGAAGCCGTGGATGGACCGGTTACCGTCCTGGCCGAGGAAGATCTCGTTGATGTAGGCGTTCATCAGCTGCGCCTTGCTGAAATGCGCCGTGAGAGAGACTGCCATGATGGCCTCGCGGAGCTTTCGCCACAGGGTGCGCCGGTCGCTGAGAAAATAGCTGCGCACCAGCTCCTGGGTGAGCGTGCTGCCGCCTTCCTCGTAGCGGTGCGCGAGCAGGTCGACCCAGGCCGAGCGCAGGATGGCCTTCGGATCGATGCCCCAGTTGGTATCGAAGGTACGGTCCTCGACCGCCTTCAAAGCCGCCGGCAGCAGCGGCGGCACCTGCTGCGGCGTGACCACGATGCGATCCACCCCGTCGCTCGGAAAGATGCTGCCGATGAGCAGCGGATCGAGGCGGATGACCGGCACCTCTCTGCCCGCCGCATCGCGCAGATCCTCGATGCCGGCCGGGCCGAACAGCACCGTCAGACGCATCGCCGCCCGGGCGCGATCGGCGAACTGGACGGGCCGCAGCATGACATCGACCCGCTCTACCCCGGCGCGGTAGGTGCCCGGCCCCTGAAGCTGCGCGACACGCCGGTAGGACAGACGCTCGAGTTCGTGCTCGAACTGCGGCTCGGTGAGCGCCAACCCCGCGTACAGCTGCATCGGCGCCGCGTAGACCCGGGCCGGCAGCGTCCAGCGCAGCGCCTTGAACTGACTGGTGACCAGCCTGTCGAGATAGAAGACATAGCCGCCGCCGCCGATCAGCGCGGCCAGCGCCCCGACGAGGAGCGCGCCGAGGACTCGACCGCGCCAGGAGCGTTTCCGTTCGCCGGATGGGCCGCGGGAGACCTTGCGGCGTGGTTTGCGCTTTTCCCCGCGCTTCAGACGACGATCTCCTCTGCCGGATCACGCAGATTGTAGTGCGAGCTCATGGCGTGACCATACGCCCCGGCGTTGGCGATGAGCAGCACGTCCCCCTCGCGTGTCGGCGGCAGCAGACGGTCGTGGCCGAGTACATCGGCGCTTTCGCAGATCGGCCCGACGACGTTGACCAGCTCGCTGGCCGGTTCAGACAGGCGGCTGAGATTGACGATCTCATGGTATGCCCCATAGAGCGCCGGACGGATCAAAGAGTTCATACCCGTGGCGCAGCCGACATAGCGCACCGCGCCCTTGGCCTTGACCTGGGTCACCCGGGCGAGCAGCACCCCGGCGGGCGCCGCCAGATAGCGCCCGGGTTCCATCCAGATCTCGAGCTCGGGATGCTCGGCGCGCACTGCCTGCAGCAGCGTGTCGAGCTTTTCGAGATCGAGGCCGCGCTGGTCGCTGCGTTCCGGCACGCCAAGGCCCCCGCCGATGTCGATGGCGCGCACCTCGCCAAAGTGCCGGGCGAGATCGGCGAGCTGACGCGCGGTGCGCTCCCAGGTCGTGACATCGAGGATGCCGCTGCCGACGTGCGCCTGCAAACCCACGATCCGCGCACCGTGACGGCGCGCCTCGCGCGCAAAGCGTTCCAGGTCCGCGACCGGCACCCCGAACTTCGCATGCGCGCCGGCGGTGCGCACGTGGTGGTGGTGTCCGGCTCCCACACCGGTATCGATGCGCACGAAGATTTCGCGGCCGCGCAGCAGCTCGCCCCACTCGAGCACGTGCAGATTGTCGAGCGTCGCCTGCACGCCGCGCTCGAGCGCCCAGCGGTATTCATCGCGCGAGGCGAAGTTGGGTGTGTAGAGCACGCGATGCGGCTCCAGGTCCGTCAGCACATCGAGCACCCGCTGCACCTCGCCGCGCGAGACGCATTCGAACTCGATGCCCTCGTGCCTGACGGCGCGCAGGATCTCGGGGTGAGGGTTGGCCTTCACCGCATAGTGGATGCGATCCACCGAGCGCAGCGCGCGCAGCGCGCGCGCGCCGGCGCGCACGCTGTCCAGATGATAGACGTAGGCGCAGTCGCGCTCGCCGAGCGTTGCCAGGAGCTGCTCTCGACGCTCGCGCCACCATGCGACGGGCTGCGCGGCGACGGCCTGGCTGTTGGCAAAGAGCTGCTCCCAGGTCGGACCCAGGACGGGATCGGCCGGCACCGGCCGGATCAGCAGCTCGTGCAGCTGATCGACGAGTCTGTCGCCCTGGTTCTCATCGACCACGAAGGTGAAATTGAGATCGTTGGCCGCCTGGCTCACCAGGTAGATCTTCTGCTCCTCGAAGAACTCGAAGGCGCCGCCCAGCTGATGCAGGATGGCGCGGATATTGCGCCCCACCAGACTCACGGAGGCGCACGGGCCGATCAGCTGCACACGGCACAGTCGCGACAGATCGCCCACCAGCGCGTTGAGGACCGCGGCATCCAGGGTGTTGGCGGCCGGATCGAGCGAAACGGTGACATTGGTTTCCGAAGTCGAGACCAGGTCGACCGACAGGCCGTGACTCTTGAACACCTGGAACGCATCCGCGAGAAAACCGACCTGGTGCCACATGCCGGGGCTCTCGAGCGACACCAGCGTGATGCCCTTCTTGGTGCACACCGCCTTGACCTGCGCAGTGCCATCACCCTCCGCGCAGAGCACCGTGCCCTCCAGATCAGGCGCCTGGGTGGCGTAAACGTGCAGCGGAATGCCGTACTGGCGCACCGGCAGGATGCAGCGCGGGTGCAGGACCTTTGCGCCGCTGGTGGCGATCTCCTGCGCCTCGTCGTAATGCAGTGATCGCAGCAGCCGCGCCGTCGGGATCGAGCGCGGATTGGCGCTGAACATGCCGGGCACGTCGGTCCAGATCTCCAGACGCTGCGCGCTCAGCTTGGCCGCGAAGTACGCTGCAGAAGTGTCCGAACCGCCGCGGCCGAGCAGCACCGTGTTGCCATCGGCATCACTGGCGATGAATCCCTGCGTCACGACGACCGGGGCGAGCGCCCGCAGGCGCCGCTCGAGGAGCGGGTCGGGCGCGAAATTGCACACCGCCGACAGCGTGCTCGCCTTCGCCGAGGCGTTCGTGCGCTCCTCGGCGAGCAGCATGGTGCGCGCATCGGCCCACTCGGCCTCGAGTCCCTGAGCGCGCAGGAAGCGCGCACCGAGATCGGTGGCCATCAGCTCTCCGGCCGACATCACGCGGGCCCGGGTGCGATCGCTCACCTCGCCGATGAGGGCGACACCGGCGGCGATCTGGCGCAGCTCGGCGAGCTGTCGTTCGCAGGCCTCGCCCAAGGGGATGCCGAGTTCCGCCGCGAGTCGCCGATGGCGCTCCTCGATCAGACGCAGCTCCGCTTCCTGCGCCTGACCACGCGCGGCATCGAGCAGCCTCTCCAGACGGTCGGTGATGCCGCTCAGCGCCGAGTGCACGATGAGCACCCGCGCGCCCTGGCGCGCTCGGGCGGCGGCGACCTGGGCGATGTTGCGCCAGTTGGCGAGCGAGGAGACGCTGGTCCCCCCGAACTTGAGGACGATCCACTCGGAAGCGGTGCGGGTCACGAATGTTCCTGGACGGCCGGCGGGGGCGGCCGGATCAGACGGCTGGCCG
>JAJYTX010000326.1 GCA_021792815.1 Pseudomonadota bacterium | reverse complement strand
TCGTTGCGTGTGCTGTCGGCCGACACCCCGCGCACCGCGCACGACCGGTTTGATGTGCGGCTGGATTCAGGGCAGATCCTTCGGTTCAACGATCCGCGCCGGTTCGGCAGCCTGCACTTCACCTCGGAGGATCCTGCGCGACACCGGCTGCTCGCGCATCTTGCGCCGGAGCCGTTCGACCGGGCGTTCCATGCGGGATACCTCTGGGAAGTGACGCGAACGCGGCGCCTGACGATCAAGCAGCTGCTGATGAACAGCCGCCTGGTCGCCGGCGTCGGCAACATTTATGCCAGCGAGGCGTTGTTTCGCGCCCGTATCCGGCCTGCGCGCCAGGCGCGCAGTCTCTCGCGGGCCGAGGCTGCGCGGCTCGTCCGGGCGGTGCGCGCCGTGCTGGCGCAGGCGATCCGGGTCGGCGGCACTACGCTGCGCGATTTCGTTGGCGCGGACGGCTCACCGGGATATTTTCGGCAAAAGCTCTATGTTTACGAGCGCGCGGGCAAACCCTGCCGGGCGTGCGGCACGCTGATCCGGCAGATCGCACAGCAGGGGCGCTCGACGTATTACTGCCCGAGATGTCAGCGCTGAGCCGCTTCTGCGAGCAGACACCGCCGCCGGGTGAGCGCCTCGAGCCGGGGCTTCGCGGCTCCACTACAGGAATGCCCCTGCAGTCCCTGCGCTGCGCGCAGACCGGCGCAGATGGCCCCGGGATGGCTGCCCGGGGCGCCGCGCATCGGCCGTGCTCCGGGTGAGCGAGACCTAGGTCTTGCGGAGCTTCTTGAGTTCCGCTCCGACGATCGGATGAACGAACTCGCTCACATCGCCGCCGAGCAGGGCGATCTCCCGCACCAGCGTGGAAGAGATGAAGGTGAACTGCTCCTGAGGCGTGAGGAAGACCGTTTCGATGTCCCGCTCGAGATGCCGGCTCATGTTGGCGAGCTGGAACTCGAACTCGAAATCCGATACGGCGCGCAGGCCCCGGATGACGACCGAAGCGCCCTGGCGCCGGGCGAACTCCACCGTCAGGCCCGAATAGCCGGCCACCTCCACGTTCGGCAGCTCGCACAGGACCCGGCGCGCCAGCTCGACCCGCGTCTCGAGAGGGAACAGTGGCGCCTTGTTCGGATTGACGGCGATCGCGACGATGACGCGGTCGAAGATGCTCGCTGCCCGGCGCACCAGATCCTGGTGGCCGTTGGTGATCGGGTCGAAGGTGCCCGGATAGACGGCATGACGGTTCATTCGGCGTGGTTCCCCCTCTGAAAGAGATGATACCCGACTTGGCCCGCCTCCTTGGTCCTCGCGCGGGTCCAGTCGGCCGGCACCGCGGGTTCGGCGCCAGCCGGGCATTCGAGGTAAATGCGCGCGTCCGCCGCGAGCCATCCAAAACGCTCGAGCTGGACGCAGGCCGCATCCAGCAGTCCCGAGTCGAACGGCGGATCGAGAAACACGATGTCGAACGGCTGCGCGGGGCCCGCGAGGAAAACCCGCGCGTCGGCTCCCACCAGCCGCCAATCATGGTGATGGGCCGGGTCCCAAAGCAAGAGGCAGTCCTCGATGGCCCGCGCGGCCTGCACGTCCTGCTCGACGAAAGTCACGTGAGCGGCGCCCCGGGACAGCGCTTCGAGCCCGAGCGCCCCGCTGCCGGCGAACAGGTCGAGGCAGCGCGCGTCGGGCAGGTGCGGTGCGAGCCAGTTGAACAGTGTTTCGCGCACGCGATCGGGTGTCGGCCGGATCGCGGGCGAGGGCGGGAAGCGCAGCCGACGTCCGCGCCAGGTGCCGCCGATGATCCGCAGCACCCGAGCCGAGCCGCCGCGGCGGTGTGTCTGTCGCAGGCCGGTCACGGCGATTACGATACACTAGCGGGCACGCATGCCTCGCTCCGATTCCAAAAGCCAAGTACCCCAAAACGCAGAGCGTCAGGGTTTCTTCAAGCGGCTCACCCAGCGGCTGAGCCGGGGCGGGCGGCTCGGCTTTGACCTGGCCAATCTCTTCCGCGGGCGCCGGATCGATGCCGAGATCCTCGAGGAACTGGAGACCCGGCTGCTGACAGCCGATGTCGGCGTCGAGGCCACAGAGCACATCCTCTCGGGGCTGCACAAGCAGGTGGCGCGCAAGGAACTGGCCGACGTCGAGGCGTTGATCGCGGCGCTGCGCGAAGCGGTGGTCGGGATTCTCGAACCCTGCGCCCGGGCGCTGGTCATCGATGCGGACCGCAGGCCATTCACCATCCTGGTGGTGGGCGTCAACGGTTCCGGCAAGACCACCACCATCGGCAAGCTGGCTCGCCGCTTCACGGACGAGGGCCGCAGGGTGATGCTTGCCGCGGGCGATACCTTCCGAGCTGCCGCCATCGAGCAGCTTTCGGTGTGGGCGACGCGGACCGGCGCGGACTGCATCGCACAACACGCCGGGGCCGATCCCGGCGCCGTGATCTTCGACGCGCTGCAGGCGGCGCGTGCGCGTGGTGCGGATGTGCTGTTGGCCGATACCGCCGGTCGCCTGCACAGCCAGGCACATCTGATGGACGAGCTGAAAAAGATCAAGCGCGTCATGCAGCGACTCGACGCTACCGCGCCCCATGAGGTGCTGTTGGTGCTCGATGCCAACCAGGGACAGAACGCGCTCGCGCAGGCCATCCAGTTCCACGAGGCGGTCGGGGTGAGCGGCATTGCCATCACCAAGCTCGACGGCACCGCCAAGGGCGGGATCGTGATCGCCATCGCGCGCCGGCTGGGCCTGCCGATCCGTTTCATCGGTATCGGTGAGCAGCCAGGGGACTTCGGCGAATTCGATGCGCGCGCTTTTGCCGCGGCGCTCGTCGAGGGTCCGCGTGAGACCACCCGGGTGAGCGGATGATCCAGCTCGAGCGGGTCAGCAAGCGCTATCCCAATGGGCGGGAGGCGCTCACCAACGTCAGCTTTTTCGTCGATCGGGGCGAGATGGTGTTCGTCACCGGGCGCTCGGGCGCGGGCAAGAGCACGCTGCTGAAGCTGATCGCGCTCCTCGAACGACCGACACGCGGCACGCTCATGGTCAACGGCCGGAACGCCGGTGCGCTCAAACCGCGCCATATTCCGGCATTCCGCCGCCAGATCGGAGTGGTGTTCCAGGACCACAAACTGCTCGCCGACCGACCGGTGTTCGACAACGTGGCGCTGCCTCTGGTGGTCGCGGGAGCCCCTCTGAAGGAGATCGACAAGCGTGTGCGCGCCGCGCTCGATCAGGTGGGCCTGCTCGGCAAGGAGCGTATGCTGCCCGTGGAACTGTCGGTCGGTGAACAGCAGCGCGTCGGTATCGCGCGCGCCGTGGCCGGCAAGCCGACGCTGATCCTGGCCGATGAGCCCACGGGCAACCTCGACCCGGAGCTGGCGCTCGAAGTCATGCGGCTGTTTCGACGCTTCAGCGATGTGGGAGTGACCGTGCTGATCGCCACTCACGACCACCATATCGTGCGCGAGTTCGGCAGCCGCGAGATCATGCTTGCGAGCGGCGAGGTCCGTGGCGGCGAGACCGATCCCTTGCCCTCGCTGGTGGCGAGCCGCTGACGGTCCGAATGAGTCCCGTCACCCTCGCCACACGTCACGCGCAGGCCCTGCTCGGCGCCCTGGGACGGCTCGCGAGAGCGCCACTCGCGACGATTCTCACGCTCCTGGTGATCGGTCTGGCACTGGCATTACCGGCGGCGCTGGCGCTTCTCGTGACCAACGCCGAATCGGCCACTGGCGGCTTCAGCCAGGCCGTCGACATGTCGGTATACCTGAAGTCGGGGGAATCGCTGCAACAGGCGCAGCGGCTTGCCGAGCGCATGCGCTCGATGCCGGGCGTCGAAAGTGTCACGGTCGTTTCCGCCGCCGAAGGGCTACGGGAGTTCCGCAGGTACTCCGGATTTGGGGCGGCGCTGGATGCCCTGACGAGCAATCCCCTGCCCAATATGCTGCGTATCGTACCGCGGCCTGGGTCGAGAGACGCGGTTGATCTCGAGCGGCTTCGCCGGGACCTGAGCGCGTGGCCGCAGGTGGGCATGGTGCAGCTCGATGCGCAGTGGGTGCTGCGCTTCAATGCCATCCTGGGAGTGCTGCGGCGGCTCGTATCCACCGCGGCGGTGCTGCTCGGCGCCGGAGTGCTGGCGGTGATCGGTAACACGATCCGGCTCGAGATTCTCAACCGTCATGCCGAGATCGAAGTCACGAAGCTCGTCGGTGGCTCGAATGCCTTCGTGCGCCGGCCATTCCTGTACACCGGGATGCT
>JAJYTX010000325.1 GCA_021792815.1 Pseudomonadota bacterium | reverse complement strand
CGGCCGTGATCACCGGGATGGTGCCGTACACCCACCTCAACGTGGCCGAGCCGGTGGCGGCGGCGCTGGATGCGCATCCGGCGCTCTCGTGGCTCGCGGTGTTCCTGAAGCTCGGCATCATCGCCGGAATGACTTCGGTGATCCTCACCTCGCTGCTCGGGCAACCGCGGATTCTGCTTTCGATGGCCGATGACGGACTGTTGCCGCCCTCGATGAGCCGCTGTCACCGGCGCTTCAAGACGCCGCATGTCGCGACCGCGGTGACCGGGATCGCGGCGGCGCTCATTGCCGGGGTGTTCCCGCTCGACGTGCTGGCCGACCTGATCTCGATCGGAATCCTGCTCGCCTTCGCAGTGGTGTGCATCGGCGTGCTGGTCATGCGCCATACCCGGCCGGATGTGCCGCGGCCGTTCCGGGTGCCGATGGCGCAGGTGCTTTGTCCGCTCGGGGCGCTCGTGTGCACCGGCACGACGTACTTCCTGTCCGATGCCACCTGGATCCGTCTCGTGCTCTGGACCGCGCTCGGAGGCGCGATCTACGGCTTCTACGGCTTCCGGCACAGCAAGCAGCGGTCCTGACCATGGCTGAGGAGGCCGGCGTGCTGCCGGGGACCCCCGCCGCCGACGGCTGGTGGATGCCGGCGGAATTCGAGCCGCACGCCGGCTGTTGGATGTTGTGGCCGGAGCGGCCGGACAACTGGCGGCAGGCGGCGCGCCCGGCGCAGGCCGCCTTCAGTGCCGTGGCCGCCTGCATCGGCCGGTTCGAGCAGGTGCGCGTCGGCGTCTCGCCGGCGCAGCAGGCGGCGGCGCGCGCGTTGTTGCCGGCCCACGTGCAGTTGCTGAGCCTGCCGCACGATGACTGTTGGATGCGCGATGTGGGCCCGACCTACGTGGTGAGCGGGCGGCCGGGGGTGCGCGGGGTGCATTGGCGCTTCAATGCCTGGGGCGGCCTCGCGGAGGGTCTGTATCATCCGTGGGACCGGGACGAGCGGCTGGCGGCCGTGGTGCTGGCGTACGAGAAGCGGGATCGTTACCGCGCCCCGGTCGTCATCGAGGGCGGCGCCCTGCACGTCGATGGTGAAGGCACCGCGTTGCTCACCGAACAATGCGTCCTCAATCCCAACCGCAATCCGGGCATGACGCGCGAGCGGATGGAAGCGCTGCTGCGCGATTACCTCGGCGTCAGCCACTTCATCTGGCTCGGCCGGGGAGTGTTCAACGACGAGACCGACGGGCATATCGACAATCTCGCCTGCTTCGTCGCGCCGGGCAGGGTGTGCCTCGGCTGGACAGACGACCGCGCCGATCCCCAGTACGCCATTTCCTGCGACGCCTGGGAGAGGCTGCACGATGCCCGCGATGCGCGCGGCCGCCGGCTCGAGGTCATCAAGCTGCCGATGCCGGGACCGCTGTACATGACGGAGGCGGAAGCGCGGGGCCTCGCGCCGAGCGACCATTGCAAGCCGCGCCGGGCGGGCGAGCGCCTGGCCGGCAGCTACGTCAATTTCTATTTCGCCAACGGCGGCCTGGTGATGCCGCTGCTCGATCCGCGCACCGATGCCGCGGCGGCCGAGTGCCTGCAGCGCCTGTGCCCGGATCGTCGGGTGGTGGGCGTACCGGCGCGCGAGATTCTGCTGGGCGGTGGGGGCATACACTGCATCACCCAGCAGGTGCCCGATCCCGAGGCGAGGCGCCGGGCATGGCATGCCGACTGAAGAGCGCGCCCGCTCCAGCGGACGGCCCGCAGTGAGACGTCAACCCGTGCACGGCTCGCATGGGGCGTGGACTCACGACGCCAGTGCCCGGGGGGACGGAAACGGTCTCACCCCTGCAAAGCTCAAGCTGGAGTCCAAGCTTGGACTGTAGCAGCCAGGCTTGGATGCCCGCCGTGGCTCCGCTATCGTTGTGCGTCTCAACCTATCCCTCGAGGTATACATGTCCAGCGGGTGTGCCCGGTCGGAAAATCGGGGTGGCGCGGTCGCGGCAGCGGCCCTGAGGCGCGCGAGCAGGCCGTGAAGACTGCCGATCTCGTCGACCGGCACGATGCCGCGGTGCGTCTGTGTGATCTGCCGTTTCGCCGGTTCGGACGGGTCGGCTCATTCTGGGGCCCGATCGCGACGCTGCAGTGCTTCGAGGACAATGCGCTGCTGAAGTCCATGCTCCAGGAAGCCGGCAACGGCCGCGTCATGGTGGTCGATGGCGGCGGTTCGACGCGCCGAGCCCTCATCGGCGATCAGATTGCCTCGATTCTCCAAGCCAGCGGCTGGGCCGGCATCGTGATCAACGGGGTGATCCGCGACTCCGCCGAAATCGATGCCATGCCGGTCGGGGTGTTCTGTCTCGGCACCTCGCCGAAAAAGAGCGCCAAGACGGGCGCGGGCCGACGCGAGGTGCCGGTGAGCTTCGGCGGCATCGAAATGCGCCCTGGACAGTACGCGTATTGTGATGCCGACGGGGTGCTGCTGTCCGACGGCAAGCTGCTCTAGCGTGGCTCGCGCTGACGGCGCGGCATTGCGGCCCTCATGTCACCGGCGTCGATGAATCTCAAACAACTCGAGTACTTCGTGCGCGTCGCCGAGCTCGGCAGTTTCAGCCGGGCGGCGATGATCCTCGATGTCGCCCAACCGGCGCTCAGCCGCCAGGTGAGGCTTCTCGAGACAGACCTGCGCTGCGCACTGCTGCAGCGCACCGGCCGCGGCGTGCTGTTGACCGAACCCGGCAAGCGGCTGTTCGAGCGCAGCGTCGGCATCCTGCAGCTGGTCCAGCAGGCGCGCGAGGACCTGGAATCCGGCCGTGAGGAGCCCTCGGGCCGCATCGTCATCGGTCTGCCCCCCAGCCTCGGGCGGCTGCTCACCCTGCCGCTCGTGAAGATGTTCCACGAGCTGACGCCCAAGGCGCATCTGGTCATCGTGGAGGGGCTCACGACCCACCTCATCGAGTGGATCGCCACGGGCCGGGTGGATCTCGCCCTGGTGCACAACCCCGAGGCGCAGCCGGCCATCGAGATCCAGCCCATCGTGGATGAGCCGTTGTGCCTGATCAGCCCGGCCCGCCGGCGCAAGCCGCGCGCCGGGGCCGGGTGGCGGACGAATACACCGGTGGCATTCGCCGATTTGCCGCAATATCCGCTCATCGTCCCCGATCACACCCACACCATCCGCCGCCTGGTCGATGCCCAGGCGGCGCTCTCCGGGGTGAAGCTCACGATTGCCTGGGAGATCTCCGGTGTGCCCTCGATTCTCGATCTGGTCCGTGCGCGGCATGGCCATGCCGTGCTCGGTGCCGGCGCGGTGCGGGCTGCCGGAGAACCGCAGCACTTCGTCGCCCGTCTGATCAAGCGACCGAGGCTGCTGAGCAAGCTGAGCCTGGCGGTCTCGGCGCACAAGCCAGCCGGCCCGCTCACGCGTCACGGGATGCGCATGCTCGGCGAGCTGGCGCGCCGGCAGGCCGGCTCGGATATCGCTCCGTGATGGCCGACAACCCCGCCGGCGGTCTTTTCCGCAGGCCGGGGACACGTGATAATCCTCACTTTTCCCATCGACCCCATGAACAGCGCCCCGCAACGCCGCCGCATCGGCCCGTTCAGCGTCAGCCCGATCGGGCTCGGCTGCATGAGTCTCAACCACGCTTACGGTCAGCCGCCGCCGCCGCGCGAGGCCGAACGGCTGCTGCTCACGGCGCTCGATCTGGGTGTCGACTATTTCGATACCGCGGCGCTCTATGGCTTTGGCGCCAACGAGACACTCATCGGCCGGGTGCTCGGGGCACATCGCTCGCGCTTCCTGCTCGCCACCAAGGGCGGAATGGCCGGAGTGATGGGCAAGCGGGTGATCGACGGGCGGCCCGAGGCCCTCCGCGGCCACTGCGAGGACAGTCTCAGGCGCCTGCAGACCGAGGTGATCGATCTGTACTACCTGCATCGCTGGGACAGGCGCGTGCCCATCGAAGACAGCGTCGGCGCGCTGGCCGACCTGGTGCGTGAGGGCAAGGTCCGCAGCATCGGCCTGTCCGAGGTCTCGGCCGCCACGCTGCGCAAGGCGCAGGCCGTTCATCCGGTCGCCGCGCTGCAGAATGAATACTCTCTGTGGACCCGCAATCCCGAGATCGCCTCGCTCGAGGTATGCCGGCGCAGTGGTGTGACGCTGGTGGCCTTCTCGCCGCTCGCACGCGGGTTCCTCACGGATCAGCTGCATGACGTGTCGGTGCTCTCGCCCCAGGACCTGCGGCGGGGGATGCCGCGGTTCTCGCCCGAGCACTATCCGCGCAA
>JAJYTX010000324.1 GCA_021792815.1 Pseudomonadota bacterium | reverse complement strand
GACCCACTTCGGATCGGTGATCGCGAGCGTGAATGCGCTCTTTTGGGGCGATGCCATGTCGCCCGGTTCGGCGGCGCGCGAGCGTACCACCGCATCGAGCGGCGCGCGCAGATTGGCGTCGGCGAGCTGCTGCTCGATGAGCGCGACACGCGCCTGGTCGGCTTCGAGCAGCGCCTCGGCCTGGGCGATGTCCTCGGGCCGGGGCCCGAGCACGCGCAGCTGCAGAGCCTGTTGGTCCGCGCTCACCGTCTCCTGTGCCACCGCGTAGGCCGTCTGCGCATCATCGAGATCCTGGCGGCTCACCGCCCGTCCGAACGAGTCCCTGGAGAGCGCCTCGAGCCGCCGATAGTGATCGTGCGCCTGGCGTCGTCGGGCACGCGCCAAGGCAAGATTGGCCCGTGCCTGGAGGATCTGCTGCGGCCGGCTGCCGTGACGCAGCCGCTCGAGAACCGCGCGCTGCGCGGCCGACTCGGCCTCGGCTTGCGCCAGCTGCGGCCTGAGCCGGCTGGTATCGAGCTGCGCGAGCAGCTGTCCCTTGCGCACGCGCTGCCCCTCGTGCACCCACACGCGCTCGATGCGTCCGCTGTCGTTGAATGCCAGGTCCACGTCGCGCAGATCGACGTTGCCGTAGAGCACCAGCGGCCGCGGACCGTGCGAACGGTGCGCCAGCCACCATCCGCCCCAGGCGCAGATTGCGACCGCCACCACACCCGCGGGCACGATCCGTCGCAGGCGCCGCCCGCGCCAACCGGCCTGCCGCGCGCTGGACTCGAGTTCATTCACGGCAGATCTCCCGACTGGCATCGGTTCATTTTCTATCAAATGATAGAAATCTGTCAATTGATACTATTTTGCCCGGCGACGCCCGGATGCCATTAACATGCCGCTCATGCGCACGCCGAACCGTCCTGCAAGCCGCACGCCGCACCGCCGACGTCCCGCCGGCGCGCGCCACCCCGAGGGCGGCGGCTATGCCCGCGGCGAGGACACGCGCCGCCGCATCCTCGAGACCGCGGTCGATCTGTTTGGCCAGCACGGATTCCGCGGCGCATCCACCCGCGCCATCGCGCTGCGGGCGCGCGTAAGCCTGCCGGCCCTGCAGTACTACTTCGGCGGAAAACCGGGGTTGTACGCGGCCTGCATCGAGTACGTCACGCAGGACGTACGCACCCGGATCGGTCCGGCGATGGAGCACGCCGAGAAGGTCCTACGCCGCGGCGAGCTCAGCCGGCAGCAACTGCTGGATCTGCTGCGAAGCGTGTTCGAGCCGTTCCTCGAGGGCCTGGCCACCGACCGGCCTGAGAGCTGGGCGCTGTTCTTCGCGCGCACACAGAGCGAGCGCAACGAGGCGAGCGGCGCGATATTCGAGCGCTTCGGCGGCCGGCTGGTCACGCTCATCGCACAGATCATCGGGCGCCTGAGCGGATCGAGCGGCAGTCCCGAGGCTTCGATCCGCGCGGTGGCGATCGTGGGCCAGGCCGTGCTGATGCGCCGGGGCCGGTCGGTGATCCTTCACATTCTGGGCTGGCCGGATTTTGCCGGCGAGCGGCTCGAGACGCTGAAGAGGGTGCTGTGGCAGGACATCGTGGCGAGCCTCGGCGCCGCCATCGACAGCCGACCGGGATGACACGCGCCGGCGGACCGCGGTACGATTACCGCACTTCAGCCACCGACCGGTCCGCCGTGCCACGTTCCAAAGCGTCGCCGAAGCGCTCCGCGGCATCCGGCGCGGCGCACGCCGGGCCGCCTGCCGATCCCGGCAATACGTTGTTTCGGGGCGGCGACCCGGACTTCATGACTTCACTGGCGCGCGGCCTGCACGTGATCCGCGCATTCGCCGGCACCGAGGGGCGGCTGAGCATCGCCGACCTCAGCCGCGCGACCGGACTGACACGCGCGGTGGTGCGCCGCTGCCTGTACACGCTGCGCGAGCTCGGCTATGCCGCCAGCGACGGCCGCGCCTACTGCCTGCAGCCGAAAATCCTCAGCCTCGGCTACTCGTACCTGTGCACGGCCCCGATCGCCATCGCCGCCCAACCGGTGCTGAAGGAACTGAGCGCGCGGCTCGGAGAAGTGAGCACGGCGGCGGTACTCGACGAGGGCACGGTGGTGTATGTCGCGCGGGCCTCGGCCCAGCGCATCATGTCCGTGACGCTCGGGGTCGGCAGCCGCCTGCCGGCCTACTGCACCGCGCTCGGACGCGTGCTGCTCGCGGGACTGACGCCGGAGCAGGCGGCCGCCGAGCTTGCACGGGCCGAACTCGTGGCGCACACGAGATTCACGGTGACCTCGCGCCAGCGGCTCGCCGAGATCCTCGCGCAGGTGCGCGCCGACGGTTACGCGCTCAACGACCAGGAGCTCGAGATCGGCCTGCGCTCGATCGCCGTGCCGGTGCACAACGTGGTCGGCCACGCGGTGGCGGCGATGAACGTGAGCGCGCAGGCCTCGCGTCTGTCACGCCGCGAGTTGATCGAGGATGTCCTGCCGCCGTTGCGCGCGGCCGCCGAGCGCCTCGGCAGCCAGCTCGCGCCTTGACGCCGTGCCGCGTACACTGCCGCGATGTTCCGCTCGCTCCCGCCGGCCGTAAAGGCCCTGATCATCGCCAACTTCGGCGTTTTCCTGCTCGAGCAGGCGGCGTTCGATCCCATCGTGCGCCTGTTCGCGCTCTGGCCGGTCGGCCCGCTGTTCCGACCCTGGCAACTGCTGTCCTACGCCTTCATCCACGGCGGCTGGCTGCACATTTTCTTCAACATGTTCGCGCTGTTCGTGTTCGCGCCGGCGCTCGAGCGCTTCTGGGGCGCGCGGCGCTTCCTGCTGTACTACTTCGTGTGCGTCCTCACCGCCGCCCTGACGCAGCTCGCCGTGCAGCATGCCACGGGCAACAGCGAGCCGACCATCGGCGCCTCCGGCGGCATCTTCGGGGTGCTGCTCGCCTTTGCCATGCTGTTTCCGCGCACCCGGCTGCTGCTGCTGCTGCCGCCGATCCCGATGCCGGCGTGGCTGTTCGTGACGATCTACGGGGTGCTCGAACTGATCTTCGGTGTCACCGGCACCGAGGCCGGCATCGCCCACTTCGCCCATCTCGGCGGCATGCTCGGCGGCGCCCTGATGCTGCTCTACTGGCGCGCCCGCGACGGCGGCTGGCACCCGCGCTAGCGCCCGGGCGGCCCCGGGGAACTTTTTCCGGCCGGCTGCATCTATCGCAGCCTGTGGAGGTCCTCATGATCAAAGCCGACCGCCTGTGCAAACGCTATGACTCGGTGACCGCCGTGGAGGATGTCACCTTCGAGGTCCGACCGGGGGAGGTGCTCGGTTTCCTCGGACCCAACGGCGCCGGCAAGACGACCACCATGCGCATGCTCGCCGGCTTCGTCACGCCGAGCTCCGGCCACGCCAGCATCTGCGGCCACGATGTCGAGAGCGCGCCGCTCGCGGCGCGCCAGAGCCTCGGCTACCTGCCCGAGGGCGCGCCCGGCTACGGCGAGATGCGCGTCGGGGCGTTCCTCGAGTTCATCGCGCAACTGCGCCGACTCGAGGGCGCGCGCCGGCGCGCCCGCCTCGATCACGTGATCGGCCGCCTGCAGCTCGCCTCGGTGCTGCAGCAGCCGATCGAGACGCTCTCCAAGGGTTTTCGCCGGCGCGTCGGCCTGGCACAGGCGATGGTGCACGACCCTCCGGCGCTCATTCTCGACGAGCCCACCGACGGCCTCGATCCCAACCAGAAGCACGAAGTGCGCTCGCTGATCAACGAGATGGCGCGCGAGAAGATCATCGTGATCTCGACGCACATTCTCGAAGAGGTCGATGCGGTGTGCACCCGCGCGATCATCATCGCGCGTGGGCGCATCGTCGCCGACGACACGCCGCTGCAGCTGGCGGCGCGCTCGCGCTATCACAACGCCGTGTCGCTGCAGCTCGAACGGCCCGAGCAGCTGCCGGCGGCCCGCGCCGCCGTCGCCGCCCTGCCCGCCGTGGCCGAGGTGGAAGTCAGCGAGCGCGACGCGCGGCTCACCGCGCTGCCGCGCGCCGGCGCGCCGATCCTGCAGGCGATCTCGGAGCTCTCGAGCAGCCGGGGGCTGCGGCTGAAAGAACTGCACCTCGAGTCGGGACGGCTCGACGAGGTGTTCCGCACCATCACCGCATAAGCACTCACCGGGGGGCCACATGCGCAACGTGGGTCTGATCCTGCGCCGCGAGCTCGCGAGTTACTTCGCGACGCCGCTGGCCTATGTCTTCATCCTGATCTTCCTCGTGCTCGCCAACGCCTTCACGTTCTATCTGG
>JAJYTX010000323.1 GCA_021792815.1 Pseudomonadota bacterium | reverse complement strand
GGCCAGTCGGGCGTGATCGAGTCAGCCGGTCCCATGCGTGTCCTGCTCCAGCGCCCGCACCAGTCCCGTCATGTCCGCGGGCAGGGGCGATTCCCATTCCAGCGGCAGGCCGCTGACGGGATGCTCGAGCGCCAGGCGGGTGGCGTGCAGCGCCTGGCGTGGAAAAGCGCCGAGCGCCGCGGCCAGCGCCGCGCTGCATCCGGCGGGGAGCCGCCGCCTTCCGCCATAGACTGGGTCGCCCACGATGGGATAGCCGGCGTGCGCCAGATGCACCCGGATCTGATGCGTCCGGCCCGTCTCGAGCTGCACGCGCGCCAGCGTGTGCGCGCGAAAACGCTTGACGATGCGGTAATGGGTGATCGCCTCCCGGCCATCGTTGCGCACGACCATGCGCGTACGTTGAGTGCGATGCCTGCCGATCGGCGCATCGACGCTTCCCCCGCCGGTCATGACGCCGCCGCAGATCGCCAGATACGTCCGTTCGATCTCGCGGGCAGCCAGCGCGGCCACCAGCCGCGCATGAGCCTCCGGCGTGCGCGCCACCACCAGCAGGCCGCTCGTGTCCTTGTCGAGCCGGTGCACCAGCCCCGCGCGCGGCACCACCGCGAGTGTCGGATCCAGGCCGAGCAGCGCATTCTGCAACGTATGATGCGGATTGCCCGCACCGGGATGCACCACGAGACCTGCCGGCTTGTCGATCACGATGAGCGCCTCGTCCTGGTGCACCACCGCAAGCGCCAGCCGCTCGGGCGCGACGCGCGGATCCGGCTCGAGCCGCCCCATCAGGCGCACCTGTTCGCCCCCCACGACCTTGTCCCGGGCCCGCGGATGTCGTCCGTCGACCTCGACCGCTCCGGCTTCGATCCACTGCTGCAGCCGAGCACGCGAATACTGCGGCAACGCCCGCGCGAGCGCCTGATCGAGCCTCAGTCCCGCCGCCTCCGGCGGCAGCTCCAGGCGATGGGCGCGGAACTCCCCGCTCGCCTGCCGGTCGGAAGCCGCAGTTGCCCCCGCGGTTTCGCTATACTCTTTGCCCATGCTTCCCAATCCGTCCTCTGGTGGCCGCGCGCGCGGCATCGTCGCGGCCGCCCTGTGTGTGGTCGTGTTCGCCCTCGCCGGCTGCTCGCATCGCAAGCTGGCCCAAGCCGGACCGGTGGCGCTGTACAAGCAGGCCCGGCACGCCCTCGACGAGTACGACTACAGCGCCGCGATCAAGCGCTACGAGCGGTTGACGGCGGTCTATCCGTTCTCGGCCCAGGCACACCAGGCGCAGCTCGACCTCATCTACGCATATTACCGCGCGGGCGAAACCGATTCCGCCGTCGATGCCATCAATACCTTCATCCGCCAGAACCCCGCCAGCCCGCGGGTCGACTATGCGTACTACATGGAGGGCCTGGTCTACTTTCCCAAACAGGCCAACCCCCTGGAGCGGCTGTTCGGCGCCCACCTGTCCAAGCGGCCGCCGCACGACATCGTCAAATCCTTCGACGCCTTCCGCACGGTGGTCACGCAGTACCCGCACAGCGCCTACGCGTACGATGCGCGACAACGGATGCTTTACCTGCGCGACCGCCTGGCCGCCTACAACGCCTATGTTGCCCGGTACTACCTCAGGCGCGGCGCCTACGTTGCCGCGGTGCGCCGGGCCGACCTGGTGCTCGAGAACTACGCGGGCGCGCCCGCCGCCAAGGACGCCCTGGCCATCATGATCATCTCCTACGAGCGGCTGGGACTGAAGCCGCTCGCCGCGGAAGCCCGCCGGGTCTATGCGGCCAATTTCCGCGGAAAAGTGGCCCAGGTCGCCGCGGCCACCCATCAACATTGGTGGCACGTCTGGTAACGAGGGCCGCGGCCGCGCGCGGCGCTCCCCGTGGGCTGACCCCCGCTCCGGCCCGTCAGCGCCGGTAACCGTTGGTGATCGGATAGCGCCAGTCGCGTCCGAACGCGCGGCGGCTGACCCGCACCCCGGGCGGCGCCTGTCGGCGCTTGTATTCGTTGCGTTTGACCAGGTCGAGCACCTGGCCGACCGTGGTGCGATCGAAGCCACGCGCGGCGAGTTCATCGACCGACAGGTCCTCCTCGATGAAGGCCTCGAGGATGGGATCGAGCACCTCGTAAGGCGGCAGCGCATCGGAGTCCTTCTGTCCCGGACGCAGCTCCGCCGACGGCGGCCGGTCGATCACCCGCTGCGGGATCACTCTGCCCAGGCCGTTGCGGTAGGCGGCGAGCCGATACACCAGCAGCTTGCTGCAGTCCTTGATGGGCGCGAAACCCCCGGCCATGTCGCCGTAGAGCGTCGCATACCCCACGGCCATCTCGCTCTTGTTGCCGGTGGTGAGCAGCATCCGCCCGGTCTTGTTGGACAGTCCCATGAGCAGCAGCATGCGGCAACGCGACTGGATGTTCTCCTCGGTCGCATCCGCGGGCAGGCCGGCGAACTCTCCGGCGAGCGCGGCCAGCGTGGCTTCGAACATGCCTTCGATGGACAGCACGCTGTACTTGACGCCGAGCGAGCGTGCCTGCCCGGCCGCGTCCTCGAGGCTCATCTCGGAGGTATAACGCGACGGCATCATCACGGCCTGCACCCGGCTGGCACCCAGCGCATCCACCGCAATGGCCAGCGTCAGTGCCGAGTCGACGCCGCCCGACAATCCCATCACGACGCCCGGAAACCCGTGCTTGTTGACGTAGTCGCGCACGCCGAGGACCAGCGCACTGTAGACGCTCGCTTCCTCGGTCAGCTCGAGCGCCACTTCGCCCGGCACCGGGACGGCTCTGCCGCCTTCCCGGCGGAACTCGATGTCATACACTCCTTCCTGGAAAGGCGGCGCCCGCATGACCACGTGCCCATCGGCATCCATGACGAAGGAGTTGCCGTCGAATATCAGCTCGTCCTGACCGCCCACCATGTTGACGTACACCACCGGCATGCCGCTGTCGGCGACGCGGCTGCGCACGTTCGCTTCCCGCGCCCGCTGCCGGTGGCGCTCGTAGGGAGAGGCGTTGATGACCAGCAGCAGCTCCGCGCCTTCGGCGCGGGCGAGCTCGGCCGGCTGCGGCTCCCAGATGTCCTCGCAGACCAGCAACCCGATGCGAAACCCCTTGCACTGCACGACCGTTGGCTGCGCGCCGGCACGAAAATAGCGCTTCTCGTCGAACACCTTGTAGTTGGGCAGCTCCGCCTTGCGGTGCACGGCTGCGACCCGTCCCTCGCAGATCAGCGCCGCGGCGTTGTAGATACCGAACCGGGTGTATTCCGGGTAGCCCACCACCAGAGAGCCGCAGGGCAGCTGGCGGCGGATCTCCTCCAGGGCGGAATCGATCTGGTGGCGGAAGCCGCGATGGAACAGCAGATCCTCGGGCGGATAGCCCGAGAGCGCCAGTTCCGGAAACACGGCGAGATCCGCCCCGAGCGCATGCTGTGCCCGGGCGGTCTGCACCACGCGCGACAGGTTGCCCTGCACATCGCCGACCAACAGATCGAACTGTGCCAGGGCAATGCGCAACGACTCGCTCATCGTGCTCATCCTGGGCTGCGTCCGGCCGCCGGTCGAGAGATTCGCCTTCTCTTCGGGAGAAGGGAGGATCACACGTCTCGGTGGGGCGCCTCAGCCCCTGCGGCCCTTGCGCGCCGGAACTTTCCGCGGGCGATTCCGCCCCCCCTTGGACCTGACCGCGCGGCTCCCGGGAGCGGGCCTCGCGCCCCTGGAGGAGACCGCCTTGCGCGGAGCGCTCTTCGCCGCAGACCGTCCCGTCCTCGCCGCGGTGCGCTTCACCGGCGCCTTCGCTTTTGACTTGACCGCTTTGCGCGCGGCCGGTTTGGACTTGACCGGTTTGACCGCAGGGGCCGCCGCCCGCGCAACCGGCGCGGCTCCGGCCCGCCGGGTCGCCGCGCGGGCCCGTCGGCGCCGCAGCAGCTCGTTCATGGTGGACCCGAGTTCCGCGGGCGATCGCACGGTGCGCACGCCCGCAGCCTCGAGCGCCGCGTATTTCTCGGCGGCGGTACCTTTGCCGCCCGCGACGATCGCCCCGGCATGTCCCATGCGCTTGCCCGGCGGGGCGGTCACACCGGCGATGTAGGCCACCACCGGCTTCGACACGAAGCGGTGGATGTAGCGCGCGGCCGCTTCCTCGTCGCTCCCCCCGATCTCCCCGACCAGGATGATGCCTTCGGTGCCCGGATCCCGCTCGAACAGCTCGAGTACATCGACGAAGTTCAGACCCCGCACCGGATCGCCGCCGATGCCCACGCAGGTGCTCTGGCCCAGCCCGATGCGGCTGGTCTGGTACACCGCCT
>JAJYTX010000322.1 GCA_021792815.1 Pseudomonadota bacterium | reverse complement strand
GTCGCGAACGATTGGCGAAAACTGTCCCGGTACAGCCATGTGCAGACCAATCCGGCGAGCCCGTAATAATAGGACACCTGGACGGCAATCGCGTTGACCGAGTCGGCGAGGATGGCGGCGATCGAGGGCATGAAGCTCGAAGCGAAGATCGCGGTCAGGCCGAGTGCGAGCAACAGATACATCGCGCGCACCGGCGTGACCGTGCGCTCGTGAACCTCGCCGAAGCAGCCGGGCAACGCGCGATCACGCCCCATCGCGAACAGTGTGCGCGAGAACTGCAGCATGGTCGTCTCGAGCGTGGCGATGCTGGACAGGATCAGGGCGAGCGCGGCGGCGTAACCGCCGACCCTGCCCAGTCCGGACACGATCGCCACGCGGTAGATCAGGTTGTCGGAGAAGCCCGCCGCATCGCGCAACGAGAACAGCATGAGCGTCGCCGCCGAGAACGCGGCAAACGAGGCGATGGTGACGAACACGCTCAGAAAGCCGCCGTTGCCGGCGGCATTCGGACGGTCGTTGCGGGTTTCCTCGGACAGATTCGCGGTGACGTCCCAGCCCCAGTACAGGAACACGACGATCAGGGCGGAAGAGGCAAAACCCGCGCGCGAGTAGTGAAAACCGAACCAGGACCAGGAGAACGGATGGATCACGTGCCCGCTCGCGGCGCGCACGAACGCAGCGAGCGAGATCGCGAACAGGATCAGCAGCTCGATCGAGCTCATGACGACCTGCACCCTGCTGGTGATCTCGATGCCGGCGACCAGCACCAGACCAATGCCGACGAACCAGATGGCCCCGATGCCGCTCGTGAGCAACACGTGGCTCGCCAGAGACGGATCGACCAGGTCGAGCGTCGCGGTGCCAAGAGGCACGCTGCCGGTGACCATGAATACCATCGATGCGATGAGCAGCGCCCAGCCGGAGAAATACCCGAACAGCCTGCCGAAGCCGATCTTGGTCCATTCGTAGGCGGCACCGGCGTTCGCGAACCTGCGATTCAGACCCTTGTAAGCGAGCGCGATCCCGAGCATCGGCAGCGCAAAGATCAGCACGGCGTCCGGCGAGAAAAACCCCGCCGTCGCCAACAGGCCGGAGATCGCGACCGCGATCGAGAATCCGGGCGCGCTGCCCGCCACGCCCATGATGATCGACTCGAAAAACGACAGTGAGTCGGCCTTCAGCTTACCGCTCATACACTCCTCTGCCCGGCGCGGCCGGCTGTGCGCGCCGTGCGGCCGGCATCGAAATCCTGCCCATGGTGGTGAATGTCGCGTGACGGTTCCGCCGCCAGCGGCCGCGGCCGCCCCGGCGAGGCGAGTCGCCGGATCATCAGGCCGAACCGGCCGCGAAGCGGTGCCAGCCGGCCTCTGCAGCGCTCAGGTCAAAGCCTCGACGACGCGCGTCCACGCCCGCGCCAGGTTGCGCCGATTGTAACCGCCGCCGCCCATCGCGAGCAGGCGTCCCGCGCAGTGCCGGTCCGCCAGGCCGCGCAGGCGCGAAGCGGCGTGGGCATGTGCCGCTTCAGTATAGGCCAGGTGCGTGATCGGATCGCCGCGCAGCGAATCCGCGCCGCATTGCAGCAGGATCAGGTGCGGCCGGTGCGCATCGACATAGGCCTCGACCTCATCGAAGGCGGCCATGAACTCGGCGTCGCCGGCACCGGGCGGCAGCGGCAGGTTCAGCTTCGTGCCGAGCGCGGGGCCGCGACCGGTTTCACGACGATCTCCGCTGCCCGGATACAGGTAACGACCGTCCTCGTGCACATCCGCGTCGGCGAGGTACGGGTCGGTCTCGAAGGCGTAAAAGACGCCATCTCCGTGATGCGCATCGATATCGACATACGCCACGCGCTCGAGCCGGTAGCAGCGCCGGGCCGCCTCGATCGCCACACCACAATCATTGAACACGCAAAAACCCGCCGCGTGATCACGCCCCGCATGGTGCAGTCCGGCAATCGGGATAAAAGCGCGCGGTACCGGGCCCTCGACGATGGCCGCCAGCGCCTCGAGCGTGCCGCCGACGACGTTCGCGGCCGCCTCATAGACTCCGCAGAAAGCCGGCGTGTCGCCGGCGTCGAGAAACCCGTGCCCGTCCTGCGAGGCTGCGATCACCCGCTCGACATAGGCCGGCGTGTGGAACATTTCGATTTCCGGACGCGTCGCCGGGCGCGGCGCGCGCCGCGCGAGCTTCGGCCAGCAGGCCGAGCGCTCGATCTCGCGCATGAAAGCGTCGTGCCGGTCCGGCCCGAAAGGGTGTCCTCCGGGAAACCCGTAAGCGGCGATGTGCGGGCCGGTGATCAGGATGGCCGTCGGCGCCGTCACATCGCCACCCCGGCAGACGCGCCGGCCGACAGGGACACCCCACGGGCGCTGCCCGCTGCTTTCAATTCCGCTGCAGTCATCCGCAAACGCCGCCGATCGGCATCCCGACTCACCCGCTGAGCTCGTACCGAACATATACGCGGCGGCACTTCCCAGCAAGATCGGGTGTCCCGAGGCGGGGCGTGTCCGGTTGCCGTCCGGGCGGCTGCAGACCGGGGCGAACGTCAAGAGGCACGCGCCCGGTGCGATCACCCCCGATGGACGCCCGGCGGCACATCTGGAAGAATCACGCCGATGTTCGATCACCGGTCCGGCGCCGTTGGGCTCGCGGGCCGCGCGGCGTACCCGGGAGCCCTCAGCATGCCTCAGCCGACCACGACCGATTTCGACGCCCGCGCGCAGACCTGGGACGATGCCGACAAGATCAAACGCGCCGAGGACGTCGCGGCGGTCATGCGTCGGGCCGTTCCGCTCAGCCGCTCCATGAAAGCGCTGGAATACGGTGCCGGCACCGGCCTGCTGTCATTCTGTCTGCGCGATGCGCTCGGCCCGATCACGCTGGCGGACAGCTCGGCCGGCATGCGCGCCGTGGCCGAGCGCAAGATTGCGGCCGCCGCTGCCCACGACCTGCGCGTGATCGATCTCGACCTGATGCGCGACCCGGTGCCGCCCGAGCGTTATCAGCTGATTTTCAGCATGATGACCATGCACCACGTGCCCGACGTGCCGCGGGTGCTCGGCGCGTTCCACTCGCTGCTCGATCCGGGCGGATGGCTGTGCTTCGCGGATCTCGACGCCGAGGATGGCTCGTTTCACGGCCCGGAGGTCGAGGTGCATCACGGCTTTGCGCGCGCAACGCTGCGCTCCTGGCTCGCCACGGCGGGCTTCGCCGGCATTTCCGTCGGCGATTGCTGCTCGGTCACGCATCACGGGCAGAACTACTCGATCTTTCTCGCCGTTGCGCGCAAACCCTGAGGCGGACACACCCGGCTTCGCGCGCGAAGTCCGCTCAGCCCTCGCAGCCTCCCGAGGGTGGCCACCGGCCGCCCGGTTCGCCGCTGCCCGCCCCGGTAACCGATGCTGGCCGACGCCCACCGGGAGCGCCCGCGCTGGCGCGCCCCAGGGACCTCGCGCAGCGCACTCATGGGACTCTCAGGCATACGCGCATCCCGGCCGTCACCGGCGGTGAGGAGGGCCGGCGCGGCGAACGGGCAGAGGCGCGATTCCACCGGGGTTCCCGGCCCTGTTGAATGCCATGACCAGCACGGAGGCGGTTCGATGCGACGCATCTGTCGCGGCCAGCCGACAGCGGTACAACATGTTTTGCACACCTGATGGAACTGAGCCGGCGGCGATGCTAGTCTCAACGCACCATGTTGCGATCAGCGGAGAGGTTGCAGGGAATGAATGCGCGTGCATTGAGCTTGGCGGTCCTGATGGTTGGCGCGACGACGAGCCCTGCGTGGGCTCAAATGCATCTGAGCGGGGGCGTGAGCCAGACGGGGCCGTATCTGGGGGCGAACATCGGCCTGCTCCGCTATGACGAGAGCGGTCTCGACACCATCACTCCCAGTCTCATCTTCGCGCGGGTCGGGCTGCCGCTCTCTCCTTACTTCGCCCTCGAAGCGCGGCTTGGCACCGGGCTCTCGCGCGGCGCAACACATCACCTGTCGGTCGACTCCGGACTGTTCGCCGGCGGCTACCTCAAGGGCTCCATCGCCCTCACCCCCGGCGTTTCCGTGTATGCGGTCGCCGGTCTCGCCACCGATTCCCTGCACCGGAACTTCGGTGTCGGGGACAGAACCGACACCGGCTTCTCGGCTGGCCTGGGTGGGGACATCCGGCTGACCCGGAATGTCTGGCTCAATTTCGAATGGACGCATCTGCCGGGTGGAACGAATGCCGGCTATTCCTACAATTCCAATCTGATCTCCGCGGGCGTCACTTTCCCCTTCTGAGGATGTCGGCCGAATCGGCCGCGCAA
>JAJYTX010000321.1 GCA_021792815.1 Pseudomonadota bacterium | reverse complement strand
AAGACCGGCGAAGCCGTGGCGCTCTCCGGCAAGCATGTGCCGCATTTCAAGGCGGGCAAGGATCTGAGGGAACGGGTCAACCAGGGGGCGGGACAACCGATCCGGGGCTGAGCCGCACAGCCGGGATCCGGGCGGAGCGCTGCGCGCACGTCCGCCGTGGCCCTCGCGCCAGGTGGCCCACCGCCCGTTGCGCGCGTAGCGCATAATTCACTCGTGATCGAGCTGCCCGCTTACCTGCTCGCGCTCTCCTTCGTGGCGATCGGCCTGGCTGCCTGGCTGCTCGGGCGGCTGACCGGCGCCAGGCGCACCGTGCGGCTGCCGCGTGATTACTACATCGGCCTCGACCATCTGATCAATGACCGTTTCGACCATGCGGTCGAGGTGTTCGCGCGGATGGCCGAAGCCGGAGATGCGGCCGAGATCCAGTTCGCTCTGGGGAGCCTCTTTCGCCGTCGCGGCGAGGTCGATCGGGCCATCGCCATTCATTCCCGCCTGCGTGATCAGGGCGCCTCGACGCTGCGCGACAAGGCCGCGTTCGCCCTGGCGTTGGATTATCTCGGCGCAGGCCTGATGGACCGGGCCGAGCAGCTGTTCGAGGAGTTGTCCGCCTCCAGGGAATACCGCAACGCCGCCCTCGATCATCTGCTGCGAATCTATGAGTCCCAGGGCGACTGGGCCAACGCGCTGAAAACCCTGCACGCCCTGCCGGCCCAGGTGCAGTCGGAGCGCAGAACGGTGGCCGCGCACTACCTGTGCGAGCTGGCCGAGCAGGCGCTCACTCAGGGTGATACCGCGAGGGCCACCACGCTGTTGCGCCAGGCCAGAGCGCACCAGGAGCAGCTGCCGCGTGCTGAGGTGCTGACCGCGCGCATCGCCGAACTCGCCGGTGAGCCGACCGAGGCGCTCAGGCGGTATCTGAAAGTCCTGGAGACCTCTCCGGACCTGGCGATCGAGATCATCCCGAGGGTGCTCGCGCTGTGGGACCCGGGGCACGGGCAGGATGTGCTCGGTGAACTGTGGACGCGGCTGCAGCGCGCGGGCACCATCAGTTCCCGGCAGCTCGCCTGGCTGCTGGCGACGGCGCTGCCGCCGGCGCAGCTGGCGCGGCTGCCGGAGCTGGCGAGCGGCGCCGAGGCGGGCTCGGTGTCCGAGGCGACATCGCTCGCCGTGCTCCTGAATCGAATCGGGGACACCGGCGGGCGCTACCAGTGTGAGGACTGCGGTCTGCACAGCGTCGGCTGGTACTGGCGCTGCCCCAAGTGTCGGGCCTGGGACAGCATGCGTCCGGCAGTGTTCAAATGGGCCGGAAAGCCCGGCGAGCTGGCCGTGAGCTAGCGGCGATGAGCCGCGGGCGCATGTGGGTGGGCAGGGCGTGCACTGGGCGCAAACCCGCGGCGTCATGCAATGGCGATCAACAGTCTGTCAGATTCCCAGGATAGCGATCAGGAGAAAGTGATGCGCAGCCCCCCGAAATCGATCATCCGTACCGCCGTGTTTCCGGTGGCGGGCCGCGGTACGCGCTTCCTGCCGGCCACCAAGGCGAGTCCCAAGGAGATGCTGCCGGTGGTCGACAAGCCGCTCATCCAGTATGCGGTGGAAGAGGCACTCGCGGCCGGCGCGACCCGCCTGGTGTTCGTCACCGGAGCGGCCAAGCGCGCCATCGAGGATCATTTCGACTCCGATCAGGAGCTCGAGCAGTTGCTGATGCGCCAGGGCAAGAGCTCGCTGCTCAATCAGCTGCGCAGCGTGCTGCCGTCCTATGCTTCCTGCATCTACATCCGCCAGCCGGCGCCGCTCGGGCTCGGACACGCGGTGTTGTGTGCGCAGCCGGCCGTCGGCTCCGAGCCGTTCTTTGTTCATCTGGCCGATGACCTGATCCGGGGCGAGGTCGCCTGCCTGAAACAGATGGCGGATGTCTACGAGGCCAAGCGGGCGAGCGTGCTCGGGGTTCAGTCGGTGCCGCGTTCCGACACGGACAAGTACGGTATCGTCGCGGTCGAGGCGGACAGATCCGCCACCAGCCGGGTGCGCAGCATCGTCGAGAAGCCCAGGCCCTCGGTGGCGCCTTCCACGCTGGCCGTGGTCGGGCGCTACGTGCTGGCGCCGGCGATTTTCGAGCATCTGGAGAAGCTCGGGCAGGGGGCGGGCGGGGAGATCCAGCTCACCGACGGCATTGCGGCGCTGATGCGCGAAGAAGCGGTCTATGCCTACCGTTTCAGCGGCACACGCTATGACTGCGGCAGCAAGCTCGGGTACCTGCAGGCGACCGTGGAGTACGCGCTCGGCCATCCCGTCCTCGGCGAGGAGTTCCGACGTTACCTGCAGGGATTGCGGCTCGGCGCGGCATCGAAGTCCGGATCCCGACGCCGGGCGAACGGTGACGGGCGGCCCGCGGCCGAAGCGGACGGGCGTGCGACCCCGGGGCGGGCGGGCAGTGCCACGGGCGCCCGAGCCTCGCGGTCCGGGACGCGCCGCCGGGGCGCCCGCCGCCGGCAGGCCGGCGCCCGGCGGCACTCGGGACCTGAGGCGGATCAGGCCTGAGGATGACGGCATTGCGCCCCCGGGCTCGCGCCGGCTGCGCGCCCTAGGCAGCCTGTGCGACGAACACGCCCGGCGTGGCGCGCGAGACGATATGCCTCAGGGTGTTGACATTGTCGACCAGCCGGTCGGTGAGGCTGTCCAGTTCACCGGCGGGGCTGGTGTCGGCGTGTGCCCCGAGCAATTGGACAAGATGTCGTTGTGCGGCACGTAACGGCGGCGTCTCCTGCGGGGACTGTCTGCTGCGCAGCGCGTCGGCCACCTGCCGCAGGGTCCCGGCGCTGTGGCGGATGAACTCATCCAGCGCCCGTTCCGCTGGCCGCGGCTGATGGCTGAGCACCGCCTCGAGTGTCATGGTGGTGCGCGCCAGGCGATTGCTGTTGGTAAGCAGGGACTGCGCCAGCTCCGCCAGCGGCGCCGGCGTGGCGGGCTCGGCGAGCAGCCGGTTCACCGATGCCTCGGCATTGCCGCGCGCGATGCGGGCGGCGTGACGGGCCTCGCTGCGCAGCGTTGGGCCGTGTCCGCTGCCCAGGCTGGCCAGATAGGTCGCGTAGGCATTCAGAAGCTGTGCCAGGGTATCTCGCGTGCGGCCCCGTTCCCAGGTCGGCCAGAGTCCGTATGCGGCGAGCGCCATGGCACTGCCGAGCAGGGTGGCCACCAGGCGCGCGATCATGGTCGGCTCCGGAGCCTCGCCGGCGAAGGCGAGCAGCAGCACCACCATGCCGGTCAGAGAGGCCACCGCCACCCCGTAATGGACGTTGCCGAAATAGCGAAAACCGCCGCAGAGCACCGCCATCACCCCCAGGCGCACCCAGGGATCGGCCGGCAGAACGTGCAGTAGCGCAGTGGTCAGGATCAGCCCGAGCACGGTGCCGGAGACGCGCAGCAGCCCGTAGCTGAAGGTGGCGGCGTAGTCGGCGCGCAGCACGATCGCCACGGTCATCGGGACCCAGTACCCGTGCGGCAGACGCAGCAGGCGGGAGATCCACAGCGCCAGGCCAAAGCAGACGGCACTGCGGATCGCGTGGCGGAAGGCGGCCGAGCGTGGCGTGAGGCTGGCGGTCAGGGTCGCGAGGGCCGATTGGGGCCGCAGGGCGCGTGGCAGGTGCCACTCTGCCTGCTGCTCGCGCTGCGAGCCTTGCGTGCCGGTGCGCCGCGCATTGCGCGCCGCGGAGGCGAGCTGACCGGACAGCGCCTGGAAGTGGCGCCACGGAGCGGCGGCAACCGCCGCTTCCCGGCCCGAGAGGCCGCGCTCCGCGGCCTGCAGCGCCTGCAAGGCGCCGGCCATCGCTTCTGATGCGTCACTGCCGGAGCGGATGACCTGGGCAATGGTATCGAGTGCCGCCGCGGCAACGCCGTGCACGAGCTGACCGATGTCCTCGCCCGGATCGGCGGCCGCAAGAGCGATCAGCTCCAGGCGGATGCGCTCGGCCAGCTCGAGCAGCACGCCGAAGGTGTCCATCACCGGGCCGCGCGCCCGATGCGCACCGAGCAGCGTATGGCGCAGCGACGTCATGCCGTCGGTGATCGCGGGCGCCGTGCCGCTGTCGACCTGCCGCTGGCGTGCCAGGGCGGCGAGCCCGCGGTAGACCTCCGACAGCGCGCCGCGCTCCGGTCCGTAGCGTTGCAGCGGCCAGGCCGCGATCGAGAACAGCGTCAGCAGCAGGCCGCCCGCGGCGACCGCCACCGTCACGTGCAGAGCGGCCGAGAGGCTGGGCGCCGGCAGGTCGGTGGCGACGACCAGCAGGATCATGGCCGCCATGCCGACGCGGGCGATGGCATCGCCGAAGGCCACGAGCAGTGCTCCGGCGAAACCGACGC
>JAJYTX010000320.1 GCA_021792815.1 Pseudomonadota bacterium | reverse complement strand
TTGCGCCAGTAGCCGATCATGCCCATGCTGCTGCGGGCACCGATGATTTCCCCGATAGCGCCGACCCCGACCGGTCGTCCCTGCTCGTCCACGATGCGCATTTCGCTGAGCAGCGCCGCACGACCGGTGGTCTGCGACCATCGCGCGTGATCCTCCCATCTCAGCACACCGAGCATCCCCGCCTCGGTGGAGCCGTAGATCTGGATGAACGCTGCCCCGGGAAAGACCGCCAACGCGCTCTGCAGTATGGACGGGGTGATGGGCATGGCGCCGTAAAAAATCCGTCTCAGGCTCGAGAGATCGAACCCGGCCGCCGCCGCATGAGCCGCCAGCATTCCCAGAGTGGTGGGCACCAGGACGGCGCAGGTTATGCTGTGGCCCTCTATCAGCGTAAATATGCCTTCCGGATCGAAGCTGCCGCGGTGGATGATGCCGCTCGCCCCGAGAAACAGCGCCTGATGCAGCATCAGGTTCAGACCCGCGGCGTGAAACATCGGAATCGCCATCAGAAAGACGTCATCGTGCCGCAACCCCGCCTCCACCGCGGTGGCCAGATACATCCGGAAGTAGGTCTCATGGCTCACCATCACGCCTTTCGGCGTCCCGGTGGTGCCGCTGGTGTACATGATCACGCAGGCGGCCTCCTGCGCGACCTCGACATCAGGCTGTCCGGCCGGCATGTCCGGTGCGGCCAGCGTGACGCCTGGATCTTCCGGCAGAAGGATGAGCTGCGGCGGATGCACGACGGCTGCGCGCTGCATCGTCGCCTGGAAACCCGGCTCCATGAGCAGAACCTTCGGCTCCGAGTCGTTCAGGACCTGAGCCATTTCCGCGGCGGCCAGCCGAAAGTTCATCGGCACCAGAATCGCGCCGCACTTCGCCACCGCCTGGGTGACGATCGCGTAATCGAGCCGGTTCTGCGCGAGCAGCGCCACCCGATCCCCCGGAGCGACGCCCCGGCCGATCAGAGCATGCGCGAGTTGGTTGCTCCGCACGTCGAGCATCCCGTACGTCAGGCTCTCCGTCCCCAGCGTCAACGCCACCTTGTCCGGATAGCGGATCGCATTGAGGCGCGATATGTCGCCTATCACTCTCACCCGGAATTCTCCTCGTCTATCGCTGCCGCGGCGCCGCACCATCCATGAGACGCATCGCGCGGGCGCGAAAGCGGTGCCGGTCCGACGGCCATCTTATGCCAGCGCGTGTCGCGCGAGGAGGAGCATCATCTGGGCGCGATTGATCGGCGCGCGATACGGGCCCGAGAGCGGCTTCTGCCTCAGAAGGACAGATGCAGCCTGATGCCCGCATAGCGTACTGCGCCCCGCGCGGGCTCGCCCACGACCGCGTTCGCACCCCAGGGCGCGGCCCAGAAATCCGCCAGCGTCGTATAGTAATGGTGATCCGTGACATTGTTCACGAACAGGGTAACGCTGTAGTCGCCGCTCCGGCTGATGAAGCCCACTGCCACGTTCAGCAGCCCGAAGCCCGGCTGCACCGTGGCGGGATTCTGGTCCGCCTGCATCTGTGCGCTGGTCGTGTAGCTGTAATTGGCGGACAGATGCAGATCGAACGGCATCTTCCGCAGCCGAATCGTCTTCGAGCCGCTGATGACCCCCTTGAACGCCGGCGCGAACGGCAGGGAACTCCCGCTGACGTTCTGAATCGCCTGTATGCCCGACACCACACAACCCTGTGCGACCGTCTGACCGACCCAGCATGGCGCATTGGGATACCTGGTGAAGCGCGCATCCACGTACGCGCCGCTGAAGCCGATGGTGCTGGTCGCAGTCGGAGCGGCCAGCGCATCGAGCTCCACCCCCTTCGTTTCGACCCCGCCGGCGGCGCTCAACTCCCCGGGCGGTTCCAGCACACCGGTGATGTTGGACAGTACCTGCAACTGGTAGTTCGAATACTTGGTATAGAACGCGTCGGCATTGACGCTCAGCCTGTTATGGAAATACGTTCCTTTGGAGCCCACCTCGAAATCATTGATGTGCTCCTGGGCTACCGGCGTCAGCGGCGCGGCACTGGTGTACGGGCCCGTCCCCGGACATTTCTCCGGAAACGATCCGCCATAGCTCGCGTAGTCGGAGCAGTACAGCACCGCCGTCGTATCGTAGGCTTTCGGCGCGTAGCCCCGTTCGTATTTGAAGTAGAGTCGCGTGCCGTCCGCCAGCTTCTGCTGCACACCGACGTCACCGACCAGTGCGGTAGAGCCATTTGCGCCGTGGCTGCTGCAATATGCGCACTCGAACGGAATCTGCCCCAGCTGCATCGTCTGCACGTAATCGTAGCTCAGGTGGTCGTAGTTGAACCTCAGACCACCGAAGATCTTCGTGTGGGCGAATATCTTCTGGGTCGCTCGCCCGTAGAGATCGTACGTCGCGGTATCGGGCGTGATCGCGGTATCCACGAACACCGCAGGCATCGGCCGGTACGTCGTCGAGTGGACCCTGGTGTCCGAATAAAACATGCCCAGAATGTAGTTGAACGGCCCGCTGGCCGGCGACAGCAGTTTCAGCTCCTCGACCACCTGCCGGATATTCTCGTGCAGAAGCTGCGCGTCATTCCAGCAACCACATCCCGTCAAGGCATTGAACGACGGCACGCCGGTCACGAACAGGTCCTGGGTATTACGCTGGATTTCCCGCTGAAAATCCGTGGTCGATGTGAGTTTGTAGCCGTCGCCGAAGCTGTAGCTCACGTTCAGCATACCGTCCACGTCATGCGCGATCGCGCCGGAATTGACCAACTGGCTCGCGTAGTTGAGATTCGACAGACTCGGCGTGATATTCGGCAGCAGATTCTGCTGCGACGTCGGGAACGACGGCGAGCACGGCGGATACCGCCGTCCGACGTACATGCAGTTCTGGCCCGGCGTCAGATACGTGTAGACGTAGGGATTGCCGAACGCCTGATACACCGAGTAGCGCAGCGAAAGCAGGACGTCGAGGCTCGCGGTCGGTCGCCATCGCAGCTTGGCGCGACCGCCCGTGTCCTGCATGCGCGTGTGCTTGCCATTGTACAGATTCAGTGTCGGAAACTGAACGCTGTGGCCCCAGACGAACGTGCTGAACGAGAGATCGTGATCGATCGGACCAGCCAGATAGGCCTGCAGATGCTCCTCGTTGTCGCTCGTGACCGTGGTATCAAGCGAACCCGTCCACTTGTCGCTCGGATCGTGCGTCAGAATGTTGATTTCACCGGCCGACGCGGTGCGGCCTCCGAGGGTCGACTGCGGTCCCTCCAGCACCTCGATGCTCCTGACGTCTTCGAGCTGATTTGCGGCATAGGAATCCCACGGCACCGGCACACCGTCGATGGCAATCTCCACTCCGGAGGCCAGACCGACCGCCGACACCCGCGCGACGCTCGATATGCCCCGGATGCCGAGCGGTGGCCGGTCATCGAGCGAACCGGTGAATTCCACCGCCGGCACCAGGGTGTTCAGATCGGACAGCTGGCTGGCGTTGGCGGCCGCCAGGTGCCCGCTGCCGAGCACCGTGACCGCCACCGGCGCGTCCCTCAGACTCTCCGGCCGCTTCTGAGCGGTCACGATGATGGTCTCCAACCGTTCGACCACATTGGCGGGGGCCTGGGCTGCAGGCTGCTTTGCCCATAGCGCTGACGGACCAAGGAAAATCAGCGCACAGACGCCGCCGACGACAGCGGATATCGGCGCAGTGTGGGTGACGCGAGGTACCCTCGGAATCCGGTTCAACATGTGTCTCCCCTTCTGACCACGTTACAGCTGTGTCGACACGCCAGCCGCCTCCTGGGCCAAATCCCGCTACGTCGTGAGTTCCGTCTCTGTCCTACGGTGGTGCGCAACGCCCGCTTTCCGGATCGACGGTCGCGCCCCACGTGGAAGCTCGTTATCAAATGGTTTGCCCGATTATCTTCATATATTTTAATTTGTCAATGATCTGCTTTTTCGTGGCCGCAACCGTAACTGCCGGCAGAGCCGGCATCGCCGCCGTCCGCGGCAGCGCGGATCGCAGGCGTTGGCCAGGCGGCGCCCGAGCGGCACGCCCTGGATTGCGGACCCCGGCGCTCAGGGCGCGGCGGACCCGCGGCTACTGCAAGCCCGGCCGCTGGATGGGCAATTGTTAACGCAGTGAAATTGAATTATTTTCAATGACCACGACGAATCGCGGAGATGCCCGATGACAACCGTTGCTGCTTCGTCAACGCCGTGTGCCGGGCAGGGGCACGCCGGCCTGTACGCTCTTCTGGAGCGGTATCTTGCCGCGCTCGAGGCCCGTTCGCCGGATCTCGTGCCGTGGGCCGAAGGTGCCAAAACGACCGAAAACAACGTGGCGCTGCGCATCGGTGATGGCCTGTGGGGCTCGGTCACCGGCC
>JAJYTX010000319.1 GCA_021792815.1 Pseudomonadota bacterium | reverse complement strand
GCGGCCGCTACCGTCTGCTCAAGGTCGAGTACCTGCGTCGCACCGAGGCCTTTTTTCTGCGCCATGGCGGCAAGGCGATCGCGGTATCGTGCTTCATCCCCGTCATCCGCACCTGCATGCCGTTCGTGGCCGGCATCGGTCACATGCGTTACGCGCGCTTCCAGCTCTACAGCCTGCTCGGCGGTTTCACGTGGGTGCTGCTGCTCCTCTGGGGTGGGTATTTCTTCGGCAACGTGCCCATCGTCAGGCACAACTTCGGCATCGTCACGCTCCTGATCATCGTGGTATCGCTGATCCCGGTGGCGATGCCGTTTCTCAAGCGGCGGCGGATGTCCGCGGCGCCATGAGAAAACAGACTGTCAGGCTCCAGCGCACTCCGGCTCAGCGCAAGCGGGACGCGCTGATCGCGGCCGGTGTGGCCCCGAGCCGCTTCGGCAAGCGCAAACCGACCCAGCCCCACCGGGATCGAAAGCGCGAGGCGGTCCGCGGCGAGCGCAAGCACCGGAAGGAGTGGGAATAGGCCCGGCGCCCGCGTGAGCGGGCCCCGCGATGGCCTGTTATTCCAGCACGATCCGCGGAAAGTAGCAGGAGACGGTCCAGTTGGGCATGTCGACGATTTCGCTGATGCGCAGATCACCACAGACGCTGCACAGAACGTAGGCGTCGATCGCCGGCATCCCGCGTTTCCGCGTCAGCCAATCGATCATCGAGCGAACCGCGTCGCGTGCCGCGACCATCAGATCGGGGCCGATGCCGGTGGTCGCCAGATAGCCACGACCGTCCAGATGACGCGTGACCGGACCCGGCGTGATCAGCCGCGGGAAGGCGAGCGGTTGGCGCTTGAGCAGATCGAAGCGCAGCGCCACGCGCATGGGGCTTTCGAGCGCCGTGCCGCACACTTCCCCGTCGCCCTGCGCCGCGTGCGTGTCCCCCACCGAGAACAGAGCACCGGCGACTTCGACGGGCAGATGCAATTCGCTGCCGCAGACGATGTCGCGCAGGTCCATGTTGCCGCCGACCCGACGCGGAGGCACGACGCTGTGGCAGCCGGGCTCCGCCGGAGCAAGCCCCATCGTACCGGCAAAGGGCCGCAGCGGTACTCTGGCCCACGGGCCGAATGCGCAGGGCGTCAGCGCGCGCTCGTCGTAGCGCCACAGGCGCAGCGCCGGTTCCTTGAAATCGTCCGCGAGCAGCCCGAAGCCCGGGATGTTCGCCGTCCAGCCCCAACCGGACGGCGCGAAAGACAGCACGGTGACTTTCAGGATGTCGCCGGGCTCGGCGCCCTCGACGTACACGGGGCCTGCGACCGGATTGACCCGCGAGAAATCCAGGCGGCCGACGTCCGCCGCAACCGAAGACTGCGAGAACTGTCCGCCGGAGGCATCCTGCACCTCAAACTCCAGGAATTCCCCTGGAGCGATGCGCGCCGCCGGCGCCAGGCTGTTGTCCCAGCCGAAGTGTTGCGCATGGATCGTGTGGCGGTGCGTCATGGAGCGGGCCGGTGCCGTAACAGCCGTACTTTACCATGGACCGGGCTGCGTCTAGACTCGGCCGAGCACCCTGCGCGCACCCGTCGGGCCTTTCACATGTCGCTTGAGCAATTCGGCTACGAGGATCAGCTCGATCGCGCGCTCACCCCGGGCGATCTCATCGTCTACGGCATGATCTTCATGGTGCCGATCGCGCCATTTTCCGTCTTCGGATTCGTCTGGCAGGCGGCCCGGGGCATGGTGGTTCTGGCGTACCTGATCGGACTCACCGGCATGCTCTTCACGGCGCTCAGCTACGCCGCCATGTCGCGCGCGTTTCCGCTGGCGGGATCGGTGTACGCCTATGTTCAGCGTGGGCTGCACGAAACCGCGGGCTTTCTGGCCGGCTGGCTGATTCTGCTCGACTACATACTGATTCCGGCGCTTCTCTATCTGTTCTCGGCGGTCGCGCTGCACCCGCTGCTGCCGCGGGTTCCCGCCTGGGTCTGGCTGACAGCGTTCGTCGCGCTCAACGCGGCGGCGAACGTGCTCGGCGTGCGCTTCACGGCGCGCCTGTACAAGGTGCTGCTCGTCCTGGAGCTCCTGACGCTCGCGCTGTTCGTCATATTCGGCGCGATGGCGCTGTACCGCGGCCAGGGCGCCGGCCGGCTGACGCTGGCGCCGCTGTACGATCCACAGCACTTTTCGCTGCGCACGGCGGCCGGCGCCACCTCCATCGCCGTCCTGTCGTTTCTCGGTTTCGACGGCATCTCGACACTGTCCGAGGAAAGCGCCGGTGCGCGCAACGCCATCGCCAGGGCCACCGTGGTCTCGCTCGTGCTGATCGGCGCGTTGTTCATGCTGCAGACCTGGATCGCCGCCGATTTGGCCCATGGAATGCGCTTTTCCTCGGCGGCAACGGCGTTCTACACGATCGCCGCGCGCGCGGGCGGGGCCTGGCTCGGTGTCGCGGCGATCCTGGCCGTGGTGATCTCATTCGGCATCGCCAACGCCATGGCCGCGCAGGCCGCGGTCTCGCGCGTCCTGTTCGCCATGGCGCGCGATCGCAAGCTTCCCGGCGTGCTCTCGGCCGTGCATCCGCGCTTCAAGACCCCGTACGTCAGCACGCTGCTCGTCGCCGGAGTCTCGCTCCTGGTGGGCCTGTTCTTTACCCGTCGTATCGACGATCTCAGCCGAGTGGTCAATTTCGGCGCCCTCTGCAGCTTCGCCCTGCTGCATCTGGCGGTGGCCTATCATTACTTCTTCCGCCAGCGCACCGGCGCCTGGTTGCGACATTTGATCTTTCCGCTGGCCGGACTCGGCGTGATTCTCTACGTGCTCTACGGCATGGACCCCATCGCAAAAATCCTCGGCGGATGCTGGATCGCGATCGGAATCGTCTATTACCTGGCACGGGCCAGCCGTTCGCGCAACCGGACCGCCGCCGCAGGCATCCCGCGCGGCTGATGCGCCGGGCGCTCATCCGGACGTCCCCGGACACCGGTGGGTAATACATATGGTGTGGCAGCGCTGCGGGTGCAGCATATCCTCGGGCGGACAACGTCCCGGGTCAGATGTCCCGCCGGAGAATTTCCGTGGCCACAACGTTCGATTACATCATCGTCGGCGCCGGCTCGGCCGGCTGTGTGCTCGCTAACCGGTTGAGCGCCGATCCGGCGATCAGGGTGTTGTTGCTCGAGGCGGGGGGACGGGACGATTCCTTCCTGATCCGGATGCCGGCGGGCATCGCCCGGCTCATTACGCCCGACGTCAACTGGCTCTACGAGACTGTGCCTCAGGCGCACATGGCCGGCCGCCGCATGTTCTGGCCGCGCGGTAAGGTCCTCGGCGGATCGAGCTCCATCAATGCGATGGTCTACATCCGCGGGCAGCGGCAGGACTACGATCGCTGGCGGGATCTCGGCAATCCCGGCTGGGGCTACGCCGATGTCCTGCCCTGCTTCCTGAGATCCGAACACAACGAGAGCATCGGCGGCGACATGCACGGCCGCGGCGGCCCGTTGAATGTCTGTGAGCGCCGCTACACCAATCCTCTGAGCCGGGTGTTCGTCGAGGCCGCGGTGGCGGCCGGCCTGGCGCGCAACAGCGATTTCAACGGGCGCGAGCAGGCCGGCGCCGGACTTTATCAGGTGACCCAGAGGGCCGGGCGGCGCTGCAGCGCCGCCACGGCCTACCTGCACCCGGTGCTCTGGCGGCGCAACCTGACAGTGCGCACCGGCGTGCGGGTGGAGCGCATCGTGCTTCAGGCCCACCGCGCGACCGGTGTGACGTACGCGGACCGGGGTATCTCACGGGAGGCCCGCGCGGAGCGCGAGGTGCTGATCAGTGCCGGCGCGATCAACTCACCGCAGCTGCTGCTGCTGTCAGGCATCGGCCCGGCGCAGGAGCTGCGTCCGCTCGGCATCGCCGTCCGGCACGACCTTGCGGGTGTCGGCAAGAACCTGCAGGACCATCTGGACATCAACGTCATCCATGCGTGCACCGAGCCGATCACGCTGGACAACCGGGCGAGTGGCTGGGGAGCGTTGCGGACGGCAGTCCGCTTCGCACTGTTCAGGAGCGGCCCGGGCGTGAGCAATGTCGCGGAGGCCGGAGGCTTCCTGTGCTGCGACCCCGAAGCCGCGACGCCCGATGTGCAGCTGCACTTCATCCCGGCCTATGTCCTTGATCACGGCCGGAGAAAAATGCCCGGTCCCGGCATGACACTGCACGTGTGCCATCTGCGTCCCCGCAGCCGCGGGGAAATCCGGCTCGCCTCGGCCGACCCGGCCGCTCCACCTCTGATCGATCCCCGTTATCTGTCGGATCCGGCCGATCTCGCGCCGCTGATTGCCGGCATCCGCCGCGCCCGCGACATCTATGCGCAGTCCCCC
>JAJYTX010000318.1 GCA_021792815.1 Pseudomonadota bacterium | reverse complement strand
CCGCCGGATCGATGTCCTCGGCGAGCAGCAGCTTCAGCCAGTCGAGCAGCTCCGAGGTCGAGGGCTTTTTCTTCAGGCCCGGGGTTTCGCGCACCTCGTAGAACGCCCGCAGCGCTTCGGCGAGTAGCTCGCGCTTCAGCCCCGGGAAATGCACCTCCACGATGGCGCGCATCGTGGGCTCGTCAGGGAAGCGGATGTAGTGAAAGAAGCAGCGGCGCAGGAACGCATCCGGCAGCTCCTTCTCGTTGTTGCTGGTGATGAGGATGATGGGACGGTGGCGCGCCCTGACCAGCTCGCGCGTCTCGTAGACGTAGAATTCCATGCGATCGAGCTCGCGCAGCAGGTCGTTCGGGAACTCGATGTCCGCCTTGTCGATCTCGTCGATGAGCAGCACCGGCTGCACTTCCGACTCGAACGCCTCCCAGAGCTTGCCCTTGACGATGTAGTTGGCGATATCGTGCACGCGCGCCTCGCCGAGCTGCGAGTCGCGCAACCGGGAAACCGCATCGTACTCGTACAGGCCCTGCTGCGCCTTGCTCGTCGACTTGATGTGCCATTCGTAAAGCGGGCGCTCGAGCGCGCGGGCGATCTCCTGCGCCAACTGCGTCTTGCCCGTGCCCGGCTCGCCCTTGATGAGCAGCGGCCGGCCGAGGATGATCGCGGCGTTCACCGCCGTCATCAAGTCGTCGGTGGCAATGTATCGGTCGGTTCCGCTGAAGCGCTGGGTCATGCTGTCACTTTCCCGTCGAATCGCACCCTGAATCGCAGCCGCCGGGGCCGGGCCGGCGGCAGACTGCTCGGGTTCGCCGGCGAGGCGCCCGGCCGCACTGCCGCCGCACCCTGTTGTCAGCCCTTCGCCGGCGCCGCGCCGCTCCCCGGGACCGCAGCCTCTGCGGCCTTGAAGCCGACCTTGGCATGCGTGCCGTCGCAGAACGGCTTCGTCGCCGAGGCGCCGCAGCGGCACAGGTAGAACGGCCGCTTGGCGAGCGGATAGGTTGCCCCGTTCCAGTCGACGACCGTCGCGTCATCGCCTTGGACCTGAAGGGGGCCGTTCTGCATCACTTTGATCGTTGTCATCTGCTGTCTCCGGGGTCACATGCCGAAGTGCCCATGCACCTCGGTCATAAATTCAAAACGGGTTGACGCGCTGGAAAGCCATGCGTCGCTGGGCGTCGACCGGCTGGGCCGCAGGCGACGGAGGCGTGATTCCGGCCCGCCGGGGATTAAATCTAAATATAAATTCTAATATTTTTCAATAGCTTGATATCTATACATCACCTTGTGTATTAATGAATCCGGCGCGCCACCCCAGGCCCGCGCGTTCGAACCCTGGATCACTATAATCGAGACCGCTGCTCGGGTGAAACGATCACAGGCAGGCGCCTGTCACCGGTGGGCAAATCACGCCAGACCGCTCCACAATGCCCCCGCCACCGTCCCCTGTCCGGCACAGCGGGCATCGCGCAGGGACATCTGGAGGGTGACCGTCAATCGGTCAGTGATGGGCGAGCCACCCTCGCGGCTTGCGATCGTAGCCGAATGCGATCGCAACACGGCGCGCTCCGCAGCGTGAGCACCGGAATCGTCCGAGACGCTGCGCGAGCAGCGTCTCCCAACCGATGAGACGCGCCAGCGCCTCGGCGCACATCTCCCGAGCGTGACCGCAGCTGCCGCAACGCAGCTCCACGTGCGCATCACGGTGGTCGGTCAGGCGGGTATCGGGGGCGAGCGGCAGGGCCATGGCACAGAGCTTTGCGCGGGCTCCGGTCGGCTGTCCATGCGGTGCCCTCAGCCGCCGGATACTGGATGAGATAACGCATTGAATCCGCTCTCAGCTCGTGTTCCGGTCGCCGGCGCCGCACGGCCCGGCCTGAGAGTACGCCCGCCGATCCGATAAGATACCGCCATGTGCGGCCGCTACGTCATCGAACAGCAGAAGAAGTTCGAGCGCGCCATACAGCTCGGTCGCATCACGTGGGAATTCACCGCAAGTTATAACGTCGCCCCCTCTCAGTCGGTTCCGGTGATCCGATCCGTCGCCGGCGTGCACGAGGGGGTGATGATGCGCTGGGGTCTCATACCCTTCTTCGCCAAGGGTGTGCCGCCGAGATACAGCACGATCAACGCGACGGTCGAGAAACTGCAGACCGGACCTGCATGGCGCGGCCCCTGGAAGCGGGGCCAACGAGCCATACAGCTCGCCAGCGGCTTCTACGAGTGGCATCTGGGCGAGTCCGGGCAGAAGCAGCCGTATTTCATCCGTCTCGCCGCTCAGGACGTGTTCGGCTTCGCGAGTCTCTGGGACCAAAGCGTTTCGGGGGACGGCGCCGCGGTGGACAGCTGCGCGATCATCACGCTGCCCGCCAATGAGCTGATGCGCGGCATTCACAACGCCGGAGCCCATCCGGGCCGGATGCCTGCCATCCTCACGCCGGCGGATTTCGACCCGTGGCTGGACGGCGATCTCACCACGGCCCGCGCGGCGCTCAAGCCCTGCCCCTCCGAACTGCTCGACGCCTACCCGGTCAGCCGGCGAGTCAACAGCCCGAGGAACAATGATCCGACGCTGATCGAGCCGCTGGGTGACACCGGGACGACCGCAGGATGATCCCTCGGGCTGCAGGGCATTCGGATCCGCAACCGGCCCCTCGCGGACCTCAGGCGTTGCGCAGCCGCTGACAGCTGATCTGCCCGGGAAACGTCACCGGCTGAGCCGGGCGGCGCAACGCTCAGCGCGCGTCCGCACGTCCGGCCAGCAGGTCCTGCTCTTCCGGATGTCGGGCGATATAGGCCGCGACGTACGAGCATTGCGGAACGACCTTCTCGCCCCGTGCCCGCACGAGCGCCAGCGCGCCTTTGACCAGCGCCGCACCGACGCCGCCGCCGCGCAGGTTTCCCGGCACCTCCGCGTACGCGAACGTCACGACAGCGCCATTGCGGCGATAGTCGATGAATGCCGTTCCACCGGTCACGTCCAGCTCGAAGCGCTGACGCGTCGGGTTGTCGTTCACCCGGTCCGACATGAGAGCAATCCTCCTCGATGGGCGCAGGGCAGTGACGATCCGGGCGATCCCTGCGCATCCGGCCGTCCCGGCTCGCCCCGATGCAGGCATCGAGGTTGCCGTGCCCGCGGCGCCGGCTGCAGCCCCTGCCTGTTCCAGGCTCCTGCAAGGCGGATCGAAGTGCCGATGATACCGCGCCCGGGTGCCGAGCGGCGACCTCCCGACCCGCGCTCAGACCATCGGGACAACTGCGGATTGCGCCTCTCGAGGCAAGAGTTCCGAATCCACCCCATACGGATGCCATGCGCGCACAGGATCTCGTGACCCGACATGCGGTCCACTGACCATTGCGACGATCCCCGGACTACGTCCTGCGAAGGAATGCAGCCCGACACAGGGAGAGATTGACCATGATGCTTCCCTTGCAAATCACGTTCCGCCATATGGACCCCTCCCCGGCGCTGGAAGCCCGGATTCGCGAGCTTGCCGCGAAACTCGACCGGTTCAGCGATCAGATCATGCGCTGCCACGTCATCGTGCAACCTCTCGCCGGCCATCAACACCAGGGCTCCCTCTACGACTTCCGGATAGACGTCACGCTTCCGGACGAGGAGATCGCGATCCGGCACGCACATCCGGCCGATCACGCTCACGAGGACCCGTATGTGGCGCTGCGCGATGCGTTCCGCGCAACGCGCCGCAGGCTCGAGGACTACGAGCGCAAACGGCGCGGCGATGTGAAGCATCCCAGCGAGGCCGCCCACGGCCGGATCAGCGAGCTCGATACCGAACGCGGATCGGGACGCATCGAGACCGATGACGGGCGGCTGATCTACTTTCACCGCAACAGCCTGATCGGCGGCCGGTTCCAGGACCTCAGGACCGGTGTCAAGGTTCGATTTGTTGAGGAAGCAGGCGATCTCGGTCCCCAGGCGAGCACGGTCCATGTCCTCTCATGAGGCAGACCGCAGACACATCAGGCGCCCTCACCGCTCCGGACCGTCGCGCATCGGGTCGGCAAGACGGTCCGCGCATCCTGCGCGACGCGCCGGCGTCGGGCATCAGGAGACGGGCACCACCGCGGCAACGCGTCGATACCCCCCGGGGCGGAAGAACAGGAACCCGGCGATCAATCCGCCGACGCCGACGATCCGGGTAGTCAGGTTGAACGTCGAAATCGCGTAGATCCCGAGTGTGATCAGCGCAATCCCGCTGAGCGCGGGGACGATCGCGTATTGCAGGAACGTCGCGAACGATTGGCGAAAACTGTCCCGGTACAGCCATGTGCAGACCAATCCGGCGAGCCCGTAATAATAGGACACCTGGACGGCAATCGCGTTGACCGAGTCGGCGAGGATGGCGGCGATCGAGG
>JAJYTX010000317.1 GCA_021792815.1 Pseudomonadota bacterium | reverse complement strand
GTTCATCGAGGCACTGCCGCTCGCCGAACAGGACAAGCGCCGGCTGCAGGCGCTCACGCCCGACGGCTACACCGGACTGGCGGCCGAGCTTGCCCGCGGAATATGACAAATCGAGGCCCCGGAGAGCATCGGGACCGATGCGGGCGCCGGCCCCGCCCGGGCCGCGCGCCGCCTGATTTGTGACTGGCTCGACACCGCGGGGCACACACTACTCTCTACTATGGCCGCATGTCTCCCGTGCAGACCAGGGTGAGGGACGCTGTGTGTGCCGAAACGCATCGCGACTACGACGTGCTCGCCGAGCTGGCCCATGCGCGCTATTCGCCGGAATCGGAGCAGCCGGACGCCCCCTGCAGTGTCGAGGCGCTGACCGTGCTGACGACGCTGGCCGAGGTGCGTGCGGCAATCGGCCAGGTCGCCGCCTCGGCACAGCGCCTGATGTCCATCTACACTCCCAATCTCGAGCCTGAGCTGTACGACCAGAGCGCCTTCCTCGAGGTGATCAAGTGCTTCGTTTTGGCGCGCCCCTTCGCCCGGGTGCGCGTGCTGCTCAGCGAGCCCGGCCGGGTCACGGCCGAGGGACACCGGTTCATGGCCCTGGCGCGCCGGCTCTCGGGCTGTATCGAGGTACGCACATCGGGTGCACAGACCCGACAGAGTCAGTCCGCGTACCTCGTCGCCGACAGTCGCGCCATCGTCTACCGGCTGCGTTCGGACACCTGGGATGGCATCGCGGACATCGACAATCCGCCGGTCGCGAGACTCTACCTGCACGAGTTCGAGCAACTCTGGGACGCGTGCATTCCGGAACGCGAGCTGCGCATCGCCCGTCGGTAACGCTCGTCCCCGGGCAATGGCGCGGCGAGTCGCCCCCCCGGCCTCGCCGTGGGGCCCTCGTGGCTATAATCCCCCCATGTCCACCCCGGAGATCACGGTCGCCGCCGTCGTGCAGCGTGACGGGCGGTTTCTGCTCGTCGAGGAGCGCATCGACGGGCGCCTCGTGCTCAATCAGCCCGCCGGGCACCTCGAGCGCAACGAGACTCTGCTCGAGGCCGTCCGGCGTGAAGCGCAGGAGGAGACCGCCTGGCAGTTCCACGCCAGCGGGCTGCTCGGCGTGTACCTGTGGCGTCACCCGCGCACGGGCCGGCAGTTCAAACGCTTCGCTTTCATCGGGTCGGTGAGCGGCCATCGGCCGCGACAGCCGCTCGATGCCGGCATCGTGCGCACGCTGTGGCTGACAGCCGATGAGATCCGCCTGCGCAGCCCGGCGCTGCGCAGCCCGCTGGTGCTGCGCTGCATCGAGGACTGTCTCGCCGGCCGGAGCGCGCCGCTCGAGCCGGTGGCCGGCCTCGACCTCGAATCCGCGGCGACGGCGGCGGCGCTCGAAGTATGAGGCGTGTCGTCGTCGGCCTCTCGGGCGGAGTGGACTCGGCGGTGGCGGCACTGCTGCTGAAGGAGCGCGGCTGGGAGGTGCACGGCCTGTTCATGAGCAACTGGGAGGAAGAGGACGACGACTATTGCACCGCGGCGCAGGATTTCCAGGACGCCCGCGCAGTCGCCGCCGAGCTCGGCATCCCGTTGCACCGGGCGAGCTTCGCCCGGGAATATCGCGAGCGCGTCTTTCGACACTTCCTCAGCGAGTACCGCGCCGGACGTACTCCCAACCCGGACGTGTTGTGCAACCGGGAGATCAAGTTCGGCGTCGCGCTGCGTTACGCCGAGCGCCTCGGTGCCGAGACCTTCGCGACCGGGCACTATGCGCGGCTCGTGACCGGTGCCGAAGGCATCGAGCTGCACAAGGGGCGCGATCCGGCCAAGGACCAGAGTTACTTCCTGCATGCCGTCGAGGCCGCGCAGCTCGCCCGCAGCCTGATGCCGCTTGGCGAGCTGGACAAACCCGCGGTGCGCGAGCGGGCCCGGGCAGCGGGCCTGCCCGTGTTCGACAAGCCCGACAGCACCGGCATCTGCTTCGTCGGCGAACGGCCTTTTCGCGAGTTTCTCGGCCGGTTTCTCCAGCCGCAGCCCGGCCCGATCGAGTCCGCCGACGGCGAGGCGCTCGGCTCGCATCGCGGGCTTTCCTTCTACACGCTCGGCCAGCGCGCGGGACTCGAGATCGGCGGACGCTCCGGGCGGCCAGAGCTGCCGTGGTACGTGGCGGCCAAGGATGCCGCGCGTAACCGGCTCATCGTCGTACAGCAGCATGATCACCCCCTGCTGCTGAGCGGCGCGCTCACGACCGGTCCACTGCACTGGCTGGTGCGCCCGCGCGCCGAACCCTTCCCCTGCGCCGTGAGGATCCGCTACCGGCAGGCCGACCAGGCGGCCTCGCTCGAGCCGCTTCCCGGGGGCGCGGCCCGGATCGTGTTCGAGCGGCCGCAGCGCGCGGCGACGCCCGGACAGTACGCCGTCATCTACGAGGGTGATCGCTGCCTCGGAGGCGCGGTGATCGAGTCCGTCGGGCCAGGACCGCTGCAGCCGGATGACGCCGGATGAGGATTGATTTGTATTAGGAATGCCCGCCGCTCAGCGGCTTGCGCGCGCACGATACGGAGCGTGCGCAGCGCAGACAGACTATAATCCGCGCCGCCTTTTCCTGGCCCCCTGGCGGAGAGTTCCACTCATGACGAACAGCTTCAAGGCGCGCACGACCCTCGCGGTAGGCAACCGTTCCTACGAGATCTTCAGCCTCGCGGCCCTGCCGCGCGAGAAGGTCGCACGCCTGCCGTATTCCCTGAAGATCCTGCTCGAGAACCTGCTGCGCTTCGAAGACGGCCTCAACGTCACCCGCGCCGACATCGATGCGCTGCTCGCCTGGGACCCGGCCGCCAGCCCCGCCCACGAGATCGCGTTCACGCCCTCGCGCGTGATCCTGCAGGACTTCACCGGCGTACCCTGCGTGGTGGACCTCGCCGCCATGCGCGAGGCCATCGTGCGCCTCGGCGGGGATCCGGAGCGCGTCAACCCGCTCGCTCCGGTGGAGCTGGTCATCGACCATTCCGTACAGGTCGACGAGTACGGCACGCCCGGGGCGCTCGCCGCCAATACCCGCATCGAGTTCTCGCGCAACGTCGAGCGCTATGCGTTCCTGCGCTGGGGCCAGTCGGCATTTCGCAATTTCGCCGCGGTGCCGCCCAGCACCGGCATCGTGCACCAGGTCAACCTGGAATATCTCGGCCGCGTGGTGTTCGATGCCGAGCGCAACGGCGCGCACAGCGCCTACCCCGACACGCTCGTCGGCACGGACTCGCACACGACGATGATCAACGGCCTCGGCGTGCTCGGCTGGGGCGTGGGCGGCATCGAGGCCGAAGCCGCCATGCTCGGCCAGCCGGTCACCATGCTGATCCCACAGGTGATCGGCGTTCGGCTCACCGGCCGGCTCCAACCCGGCGCCACCGCCACCGATCTGGTGCTCACCCTGACCGAGATGCTGCGCAAGCGTGGCGTCGTCGACAAGTTCGTCGAGTACTTCGGCGACGGCCTCGCCAATCTGCCGCTCGCCGATCGGGCCACCATCGCCAACATGGCGCCCGAATACGGCAGCACCTGCGGCATCTTTCCGATCGACGAGGAAACGATCCGCTATCTCGAGCTTTCCGGCCGGCCGCGCGAGCGCATCGATCTCGTGACCGCCTACGCCCGGCACCAGGGCCTGTGGCGCCACTCCGGCGGCTCGCCGGCGCAATACACCGACGTGCTCGAACTCGACCTCGGTCAGGTCGAGCCCAGCCTGGCCGGCCCGCGCCGTCCCCAGGACCGCGTACCGCTGAAATCCGCCAAGCGGGTCTACGAAGCCCAGGCGGGCAAGTCGGCCGAAGAGCGCGCCGCGCGCACTCCCACCGCGCGGGGCACGGCCTCCGTGACGCTCGATGGCAAGACCTTCGAGCTCAAGGACGGGGCAGTGCTGATTGCCGCCATCACCAGCTGCACCAACACCTCCAATCCTTCGGTCATGATGGGCGCGGGTCTGCTCGCCCGCAAGGCGCGCCAGCGCGGTCTCGCCGCGAAGCCCTGGGTCAAGACCAGCCTCGCGCCGGGCTCGCGCGTGGTGACCGACTACTTCCGCAAGGCCAATGTGCTCGGCGATCTGGCGGCGGTCGGCTTCGAGCTCGTCGGTTACGGCTGCACCACCTGCATCGGCAATTCCGGGCCGCTGAAGCCCGAGATCTCCGCGGGCGTGAAGTCCGGGGACATCACCGCCTGCTCGGTGCTTTCCGGCAACCGCAATTTCGAGGGCCGCGTGCACCCCGAAGTGCGGATGAACTTCCTCGCCTCCCCGCCGCTGGTGGTGGCCTATGCGCTCGCCGGGACGCTCGATATCGACCTGACGAGCGAGCCGCTCGGCACGGACCCCGAGGGCAAGCCCGTCTATCTGAAGG
>JAJYTX010000316.1 GCA_021792815.1 Pseudomonadota bacterium | reverse complement strand
CGAACCACTGCACCTGGCGCCGCTGGTCGACGATCTGCCGCGTCCGGTCCTCCGGGTCGTCGTTGCGGCAATGCGTGGTCTGGGTGGCATCGAGCGTCACGTCGCCGCACTCCGGATCACTGCCCGGCACCGGATAGACCAGCAGTCCGGGGACGATCAGGAACGGCAGGTCACCGTTGGCGATGGCCTCGTGCTCGCGAGCAACGACCAGCTGCTTGCGGCCCGCGAGCGTCTGCGTGTTCTGGAACTCGGCTTCGGCCGCGAGATAGCGGTTCAAGTTCACGTACGAAAGCCGGAACCCCATGGTCACCGACTGATTGAGCCCGAAGTACTCGGCATTGCCGACCTCGCAGGGCACGCCGGCGGCGAACGCCAGGTCCGCATCGCCGGTGCAGTCGATGTAGACCTTGGCGCTGATCTCGAGATACCCGCCCTTGGAGTGCGCGACGACCGAGCGGATCTCGCCGTCCTCGACCACGCAGTCCGTCACCTGCACGCCGTAGAGCACGCGGCAACCCGCCTGCAGCAGCATGTGCTCGAGTTCCATCTTGCCGGCTTCCGGCTCGACCAGCGGCAGGTGCGGGCGCTTCTGCGCCGCACCCCGGGCGGCCAGCCGCTCGATCCACTCCTCGCACAGACCTTCGACCAGGCCCGCGATGCCGGTGATGTAGCCATTCGTGCACATGCCGCCGAGCGATTCGCGGCTCTCCACCAGCAGCGTGCGTGCGCCCATGCGCGCGGCGGCGATACCCGCCGCCGCCCCGGCAACCCCGCCACCACAGACCAGCACGTCCACGCTGAACTTCTTTGCGGCGTACATGACTTTACTCCCGGTTGTATCGTGCCGAGCGGCGCGCGCGCAGGGACTGCCGGCGCAGGTGCGTTGCCGTTTCGTCGAGCTCGAGTGCGTGCGCCGGAACGTCGTCGGTCGTGAAGGCGACGCCGTAGACCTCGCGTGCGCGCGCGGGCGAAACCAGCCCGTCGATCACGTCCAGCCAGACCTTGCGTGGATCGCGGTCCAGCGGATCGCCCCAGCCGCCGCCGCCCGGGCTCGAGGTCTTGCAGACGTCGCCAGCGGCGACCGGCTCGCTGGAGACCGTCCTGAGCGGGCGCGTCGTGCCATCGGGCCGTTCGATCCACATCTTCAGCAGCGCCAGGTCCTGTCCAGTGGAGCCGCGAGCCGGGACCACCATGCCATCGCAGTTCCCGGTCATCAGGATCGCGGGGTGACCGGGCCTGGCATCGCAGGCCATCTCCACGTACACGCCCGGCCCACCGCGGAATTCGCCAGCGCCCTCGGCGTCGGTCTCGAACTCATAGCGCGTCACGCGAAACGGCACCTCGGACTCGAAGTGCTCAATGTCCGGCCGCACGAAGCTGGCGAGGAATGAGCCGGGACCCACACCGGGCCAGCCGTCGAAACCCTGCATCGCCCCGCCACTGCCGTCGGAGGCGAAGCTCTCGGCCATGTACTGCTTCACCGATCCGGTGCGTGGATCGACGCTGTCGAGGTCCATACCGAAGAGGATCGGGCAGGCGTGCCGCGAAAATCCGCCGGTGGCGCGCTCCGGCAGGGATTGCGCCAGCGCGATCTTACAGGCCTCCATGATCGGTTCGCCGACCATGATGCCGCATGCGCCCACGGTCGCCGGGTAGCGCGGGTTCACGACCGAACCCTCCGGAGCAATGATCGACACCGGCCGAAAGCTGCCCTGGTTCTTGGGCGCCATGGGATCGATGAAGGCGTAGAACGACTCCATCACGATCGACTGCGTATTGCCGAAGGGACTGTTGACGAACGTGGCCTGAGGATCGCTGCGCGAGAAATCGAACACCAGCCCATCGCGGTCGACCTTGAGGTCGACGCGCACCCAGACCGGTCGATCCGTGGTGCCGTCCCAGTCGGACGCCGATTCACCGCGGTAGGTACCGGGTCGCATGGCCGCAATCTCGGCGCGTGCCGCCTTCTCGCCCGCCACGATAAGCTGCTGCATGCACGCGCGCACCGTCACGGCGCCGTACTTGTCGATCAGCTTGTGGAGCTGAAATTCGGCCTGTGCCAGCGCGCCGTTGACCAGCATCGCGTCCATGTCGACCTGCTTGGCGTTGCGGACGTTGCGCATCATCAGCCGCCAGACGTCGCGGTCGAGCTGGCCGGCCTTGATGATCTTCAGCGGCGGAATGTTCAGTCCCTCGGCGATGACGTCGTAGGCCTGCGGCCCGTAGCCCCCGGGCAGGAAACCACCGGTATCGGCCATGTGCCCACGCAGCTGGAAGAAGCCGAACAGCTCGCCATCGTGGAAGACGGGACGCAGGAACGTCCAGTCCGGCAGGTGCCCGCTGCGCACCAGGTAGGGATCGTTGCCGATGATGAAGTCGCCAGGGGCGAACTGCCCGTCGAAGGCCGCGATCATGTTCCGGGCAGCCTCGGCGGCCGTGAAGATGTGGCGGGCGATATAGGCCGCCGCGGCGACGATCTCGCCCTGGGGACTGAGCCACGAGAGCCCGAAGTCGCGCACCAGCGCGAGCACGTAGGACTGCGTCGCGTGCAGCACCTTCTCACCGGCCTCGTCGAGCAGGCTCTCGAGCCGGTTGCAAACGACAGCATAGGTGGTCGGGTCGGTCGGCGTCATCGTTGCTTCCTCCGCTCAGGCCACGTAGGTACCGTCGGCCTCGAGCCGCACCGACACGCCTGGCGGCAGCACCAGGGTGGTCATGCGTTCCTCGATGATGCAGGGACCCGCTACCGAGTCGCCGGCGCCGAGTCGCTCGCCATCGAACACCTCCACTTCCCGGAATCCGCCCAGCTCGGAGAAGAACGCCGGGCGCCGGTGCTTGACGGCTCCGGCACTGCCGCCGAGGGAAGCGCCGATCCTCAGGGCCGGCGGTCCGACCGCGCGCGCCACCGCGCAGAGATGCAGCCGCGCGATCACCGTCGGGTAACCGGGCTCGGCATACCCGATGACACGCTCGTGCCGGGCGTGGAAGCGCCGGATCGTCTCGGCAAGCGTCGCAGCGGTGAGTGGGCCATCCGGGACCGGGACATTCTGCTCGCGGACCTGGCCGTAGTAGCGCATGTCCAGCGAGCGGCTGACGACGACGTCGCTCGCGCGTGCTCCCTCGCGTTCGAGCGTCAGCCGCGCCTCGCGTTCCATCTCCTCGAACAGGCCATCCATCCGCCTTAGGTCCGCGTCCTGCGTCTCAATGGCATACGGGCGCGTGTAGTCGTGCGTCAGGTCGGCGTGCATCATCCCGGATGCGCAGAACACCGGCGCCATGCGCGGCACGAAGAAACCCTTCATGCCCACCTCGCGTGCCAACCGTGCCGCATGCAGCGCGCCGGCTCCGCCCGCGGCACACAGCGTGAACTCACGCGGATCGCAGCCGCGTCGGCTGAACATGATGTCGATCGCTCCAGCCATCTTCGCGTTGACGACGTCATGGATTGCGGCCGCGGCCTGCGGCAGCTCCAGCCCGAGGGGAGCGGCGACCTGCTCGCGGATCGCCGCCGCCGCGAGCTCCCGGCGCAGCCGGCGCTCGCCACCCAGAAAGAAGTCCGAATCCAGGTAGCCGAGCACCAGGTTGGCATCGGTCACCGTCGGCAGCTGCCCACCCAGCCCGTAGCACGCCGGGCCCGGGCGGGCGCCCGCGCTGGCCGGACCGACCTGCAGGCGACCGTTCTTGTCGACGCTGGCGATGCTGCCACCGCCGGCCCCGACGGCGTTCACGTCGACGCTCGTGAGCCCGAATTTCTTACCGTCGATAATCTTCTTCCGGGTGACGTGCACCTGGCCATCGTCGATGATCGAGATGTCGAAGCTCGTGCCGCCCATGTCGGTGGTCACGAGGTTGGTGATACCGCGAGTCCGGGCCAGGCGCAGGCCGAGGGCCGGTCCGGCCGCGGGACCGGAGATCAGCAGCGCGGCCGGGTTCTCGCACACGACATCGCCGCTCGCTACGCCGCCGTTGCTCTGCATGAAGGCAAGCTCGCCACAGAAGCCGCTCGCGCCCAGCAGCTCGCCGATGCCGCGCACGAACTGCGTGGTCCTCGGCGCCACGTAGGCGCTGAACAGTGTCGTGCTCCAGCGCGGCACCTCGCCCACGACGGGCAGCACGCGCGAGGACAGCGCCACGTGAGCCTCCGCGTACTCCTCCGCGAGGATGCGTGCGACGCGCTCCTCATGCGCGGGGTTCAGGTGCGAGAACAGCAGGTTGACCGCAATCGCCTCGACGCCCTTGCCGCGCAGGTAACGTGCGGCTTCGCGGACCTCGGAGTCCTGCAGCGGCCGCAGCACGCGGCCCTGGAAGTCGATGCGCTCATCCACCTCGACGACGAGGCGACGCGGGGCGAGCGGCTCCGGATAGGCGCTGCGGAAGGTGAACAGCTCGG
>JAJYTX010000315.1 GCA_021792815.1 Pseudomonadota bacterium | reverse complement strand
TCAGGATTCGAGCGGAGGAGAGAACTGGGACTCGGACAACCATGTGGACGGCCGCGGCCAGCTCACGGTGACGTTCCGGGGCTATCGGGTGACCTACGGCGAGCCGGGAAAGATGCGGCTCATTGCCGAAGGGGACCGGCCGACCCCCGCACTCGCAGCTGTGACCGACCGCGGTCTTGTGGCCGCGACAGTGCTCGAGTTCTGGCAGAACTTCCCGAAGGCGCTGCGCTGGAGCGAGGACATCCTGGACGTCGCGCTCTTCCCGTGGGAGTGCCGGGCACCGCACGCGCTGCAGGGGGGGGAGCGCAAGCGGCAGACGATTCTGCTCGAGTTCGGGTCGGCCGGCGCGACGTCCGCCCTCGCGCAGTGGCAGCATCCGCTCGAGGTATCGCTCGACCCGGAGTGGGTCGAGCAGTCGGGTGCGCTCCCGGGATTCATTCCGGCGGCACGGGATCGCAATTCGGAGTATCTCCGGTACATCCACTCGGTCATCGAAGGGCCCCACGCCTTCGCAGCCAAGCGTGAATTGATCGACGAGTACGGCTGGCGCAATTTCGGGGATCTGTATGCGGATCACGAGGCCGTGCAGGACTCAGGGTTCCGGCCGCTGGTGTCGCACTACAACAATCAGTACGACTTCATCTATGGTGCACTGATCCATTACCTGCGCACCGCAGACCTGCGCTGGCGCACGCTGGCCGAGGATGCGGCGCGGCACCAGATGGATATCGACATTTACCACACGGACGAAGACAAGCCGGCGTTCAACCATGGACTCTTCTGGCATACCGATCATTACAAGCCGGCGGCCACCTGTACCCACCGCACCTACAGTGCGCAGAACGGGCGCGGCCTTGCGTATGGTGGCGGCCCGAGTAATGAGCACAATTACACCAGCGGTCTGCTCCTCTATTACGCGCTCTCCGGTGACCCTGAAGCCGCTGAAGCAGTGCGCGAGCTCGCCGGTTGGGTGATCGCGATGGACCGCGGAAGCGGTGAGGGTGCTGAGGCGGGACCGACGGGACTGGCGAGCAAGACCGTCGATCCCTCATACCACAAGCCCGGCCGCGGTGCGGGTAATTCCATCAACGCGCTGCTCGATGCCTTCCAGCTGTCCGGTGAACGGACCTACCTCGCCAAGGCGGAGGAGCTGATTGCGCGCTGCATTCATCCCAAGGACGACGTCGCACAGCTGGGGCTCTCGGAGCCGGAATTCCGCTGGTCCTATCTCGTCTTTCTGCAGATCCTCGGCAAGTATCTGCATCTGAAACTGGAACTCGGGGAGACGGACTACGCCTTTCACTACGGCCGCGAGAGTCTGCTGCACTATGCGCGCTGGATGCTTGAGCACGAGGTTCCCTACCAGGACGTTCTGCACAAGGTCCTGTTGCCGACAGAGACCTGGCCCGCGCAGGATGTGCGCAAATGCCACGTGCTGCATCTGGCCGGGGCGTTTTCTCCGGAGCCGGAGCGCTCGAGGTTCCACGACAGGGCGGATTTCTTCTTCACCCGCAGTCTGCAGGACCTGCTGCAGTTCGACACGGCGTATCTGACGCGCCCGCTCGTGATTCAGTGTGTGTACGGCCACCTGCAGGCGTTCTATCAGACCCACCGGTCGGAGGGCGTCGACCTCGAGTGCCCGATCGCGGACTTTGGCATGCCGCAGGCGTTCACGGCCCAGTTGCGCGAGTGGCCCGAACGGGTGCGCGACATCGGCACCCGTCTGGTGCGTACCGGCACGGAGCGGCTCGATGTGTTCCGCCGGCTTTCGACACCCTCGCGGTTGTGAGGCTGGCCCATGAGTACCGAACTCGCGGTAGTGTCGAGCGAGCGCAGTCCGGCCCCTCCCGGGCTGCTCTACGTCGTCAATAGTCTCAACCCCGGCGGCACCGAGCGGCTGGTGATGGAAATGGGGCTCGCGTTCGGGCGTGAGTTCCGTGTGGCGATCGTCTGTCTCGATGAGCCGGGGCTCTGGGCGACGGAGCTCCGCCGCCAGGGCGTACCCGTTCACTGTCTCTGGCGCCAGCCCGGACTGGACCTGAGCATGCCGGTGAAGATCGCCCGTATCGCGCGGGAGATCGACGCGGCCATCATCCATGCCCATCAATGCACGCCGTGGTTCTATGGAGCGCTCTCGCGCATGTTCCATGGTGCGCCGAAGCTGCTGCTGGAGGAGCACGGGCGCTTCTATCCGGAGGAAGACAAGCCTGGCCGCCGGCGCGTCAACCGGGCGGTCATCGTGCCACTCTCGCACCGGTTCGTGGCCGTATCTGAGGATGTGCGTTGGCGTCTCGATCGCTACGAGGGCCTGGATGCGGCCCGCGTGGATGTGATCTACAACGGCGTCGACGTCGGGCCGCGACTCTCGGCGGCGCAACGCATCGCGCTGCGCCAGAGCCTGGGGTTCTCCGAGCGCGACATCGTGGTCGGGACCGTCGGGCGATTCGACCCGATCAAGAACCTGCCCATGTTCATCGAAAGCCTCGCGGCGGCGCGCGAGCAGAACGGTCGCATCCGCGGACTTCTGGTCGGGGACGGACCGGAGTTCGCCGCCATCCAGGAACTCATCCAGACACACGGTCTCGCCGACGCGGTGCATCTGACGGGGTTTCGCAGCGATGCGCGGCAGCTGGTGCAGTGCCTGGACCTGTTCGTCCTGTCGAGCTTCAGCGAAGGCACGTCCATGGCGTTGCTCGAGGCGATGGCGAGCGGTGTGCCGGCCGTGGTCACCGCGGTGGGTGGCAATCCGGAGATCGTCGTCGCCGGTGAGACGGGGTGGGTCGTGCCTTCGGGCGCCGTGGCGGCACTGACCTCAGCGGTCCTCGATGCGGCGGCCGACGAGTCGCTGCGGCAGGACTTCGGCCGTGCGGGTCGGCAGCGCTTCGAGGACAATTTCACCTTCGGGCGGATGATCGAATGCTATCGTGAGCTGTACCGCGCCATGATGCCCTCCGCGGTCCGGAAGCACGCGTGAGTCCTGCGCCCCCAACCCCTGCAGTGCGGCGAAGCGCGAAAGCCCTCGTCTTTGCGATCGCGCTGCTGATCGTCCTGCCGCTCATCGTGCTCTCGTGGCTCGAGAAGCGCCTCTCCCGCAGTGAGCTCGTCTTTCTGCTGTGCGCACAGTGGCTGGCCGTGATCCCGGGCTTTCCGGGACAGTGGCTGCGCGGCGCCTACTATTTCGGGACCCTGGACCGGTGCTCCTGGGAGGTTCGGTTCGGCTTCGGCACACTGTTCACGCACCGCGGGGCGACGATCGGGCCGAGGGTCTCGACGGGCGCCTATTGCGTCATGGGTCACGCGATGATCGGAGCGGACGTGATGATGGGCAGCCGGGTCAGCATTCCCAGCGGCAAGCGCCAGCACCTGGACGACGCCGGCCGTCTGGCCCCGGTCACCCGGTTCGATCACGTCCGCGTCGGTGCGCAGTGCTGGATCGGGGAGGGCGCGATCCTGCTGGCGGACGTCGCGGAGGGATGCATCGTATCGGCGGGCAGCGTCGTCATTGAGGCGATGCCGGCCGGCAAGCTCATCGGCGGCAATCCCGCGCGCGTTATCCGGGACATCGAACGGGCACCAGCGGCCCCAGGAACCTGATCCACATGTGCGGTATTACCGGATTCATCAGCTTCGAGGGCCATGCGCGAGACGCCGCCGCCGCGCGGGTCAGACGGATGGCCGATGCGATCCTGCATCGGGGACCGGATGGGGGCGGCTACTACGTCGATGATCATGCAGCGCTCGGTCATCGGCGCCTGGCGATCATCGACGTGGCCGGCGGACAGCAGCCCATGGGCGCCCTCGACGGCCGCGTGCAGATCGTGTTCAACGGCGAGATCTACAACTACCTCGAGATCCGCGCACAGCTTGAGCAGCTTGGACATCACTTCGAGACGCACTCCGACACCGAAGTGCTGCTGCACGGCTACGTCGAGTGGGGCGAGTCATGCGTCGAGAAGATGAATGGCATGTTTGCCTTCGCCATCTGGGACACGCGCAGCCGCCGCCTGTTCCTCGGCCGCGACCGGGTGGGCAAGAAGCCTCTGTACTACTGCCGTATGGGCTCCGTGGTGGCCTTCGCGTCCGAGCTGAAGGCGCTGCGTGCGGGCGATCTGTGTCCGACGGAGATCGATCCGGAGTCACTCGACTGCTACTTCAGCTTTGGCTACGTCCCGGCGCCGCGAACGATTTACCGCGGGGTGAAGAAGCTGCAGGCTGCGCACACGCTCTCGCTCACGGCCGACGGAGCATCGGGCCGCAAATACTGGGACCTGAGCTTTGCAGATCCCGTGGCGCGAACCCTGGATGAAGCGACCGAGGAGTTCGGCTGCCTGCTCGATGAGGCGGTCGAGTGCCGCCTGATGAGCGAAGTGCCGCTCGGGGCGTTCCTCTCGAGCG
>JAJYTX010000007.1 GCA_021792815.1 Pseudomonadota bacterium | reverse complement strand
GCGCGAGCGCGGCTCGGACCCGGTGCTGATCGCCCACTACCTGCTGCAGCAGGCCTGCAAACGCCACGGCAAGGCGTCCCTGAAGCTCGGGCCCGAAGCGATCCGCGCCATCGAGCAGTATCCCTGGCCGGGCAACGTGCGCGAGCTCGAAAACAAAGTGAACGCCGCGGCCATCATGAGCGAGGGCAAGCTGGTGAGCGCCGAGGACCTGTCGCTCGAAGTGCCGCCGGACGCCGAGGCGGAGATCCTGCCGCTGCGCGAGGTGCGCCAGAGGGCCGAGACCGCAGCGGTGCAGCGGGCGCTCGCCATCGCCGGCGGCAACGTCTCGAAGGCAGCTGAGCTGCTCGGCGTGACCCGGCCGACCCTCTACGATCTGATGGAACGGACCGGCGCCGGCGCCCTGAAATGAACCGGCCGGGGCGCTTGCGCGCACCCGGCCGGGTCCGGTCCTTCCGGTGAGCCGATCAGTCCTGGGCGCGGCTGCGCCGCCGCAGCGCGAGCAGCAGCCCGATCGCGCCGACTCCGAACAGGGCGAGCGTGGAGGGCTCGGGCACGGTGGCCGTGCCCTCGGTCACCGAGAAGTTGTCCATGGCGCTGTAGTCGTTCGTATTCGAAAAGCTGATCGAAAAGGTGTCCGACCCCGTCGCCGGGGCCGTGAAGCTGTACCGCGTCCATCCTTGGTCGGGTACGGGGTTGACGGAGACGTAACTCGTCCCGTCGAGCGACATCGACCAGTCACTGGGGGTAGTCCCATCCCCCTGGAGCCAACCCGAGACGTTGAGCGTCCCGCCCGCCGTATCGGAGAATGTCTGGCTCAGCGTGCCGTCCGTCCCTACGGGCCCGAAGACCACGAAATTCGATCCGCTTTGCGCCGAATAGGAGGAATAGAAGCCTTCGTACGAACCACTCTGGACCCACGTGTACGTGAAGTTCCCGCCGGAAGTCCATCCGGGGATGGCGGCACAACTGGTAGAACACTGAGGAGTCGTCGACGTCTCGAAGCTGCCATTGGTGAGCAGGTTCTGTGCGCGGGCGCTGGGACTCACGCCCCATACCGCCACGGCGCCGAGGAGAGTCATCAGCGGAACGATTGCTTTTTTCATGTCGGAATCCTTACGGTCATCGGCATCAAGGTGTGACCGGCGGAAAAGCAATAATCGCGCCAGGACAAATCTGACCAGTATTTTCAATGACTTGAGGCGTGATTTACCGAATATACGAGCGATTGCGTAAAGAAATCCGACACTCCGGTCGCAGGACGGAGTCAGTGCCTCGGTCGCAAGGCGTGAGTCGTCGAATCAGCGGCGGGTGAGCCGCCGGCGCCGGGTGAGGCCGAGCGCGGCGGCCCCGGCCAGAAACAGCGCGAGCGTGGAGGGTTCCGGCACGGTGACCGGCGGCGTGGCGCCGGGAGGATCCAGTGGGCTGGAGTGCGATCCCCCGGTCGACCCCGGCGGGTCGAGCAGGCTGCCGCCGCCCGAGCCGGTCCCACCGCCCGAGCCGGTCCCGCCGCCCGAGCCGGTCCCGCCGCCCGAGCCGGTCCCGCTGCCCGAGCCGGTCCCGCTGCCCGAGCCGGTCCCGCTGCCCGAGCCCGTGCCACTGTCGGATCGGCGCCCGGTGGTGCCGCCTGCGGAACCGGAATCAAAAGGGCTCGGCGCCGCGGCCGCACCCGTGCCCGCCACAGGAGCGCCCGGATCGGCGCCCGCACCGAGCAGCATCGACCCCGGAATGCGGAAATTCCCGAAGCCGTTACCGGGGTCGGAATCGGCCGGGTCATCCGCATACGCTGCCGTGCTCATCGGCGTCACACCGGAGGGGTCGCGGGCCGCGGCGGGGGAGGACGCCTGGCGCGAGAGGACGTGAGGAGTCGCTGATGCGGCACCCGGGGCGTTCGAGGTCGAAGGTTGCGCGCAGACCCCCGCCCGCGGCGCCGTGGCGTGGATCCCGGGCCAGGGCCCAACCCCGTGCCGGTGCGCCGCATCGCCGGCCGATGCCGGGCAGCTGCCGCGGACGAGGGCCGCCGTGCCGGGGCCATCGCGGACGATCATCCAGCCGCCGGTGGGCAGGAAGCCGAACAGGAGAATCATCAACAGCGGCCGTGTGCTCTTGGCCTTCATCGGCGTGACGCCCTGGGATCCCTGTGTGTGGTGGCCTGGTGGCGGGACCCGTGTTTGTTAGTTGTGAAGTGTAGCAGCCCTGCTGTGCTGTCGCAATATTGCGTCATGACATATTGTCGGGCGCGGCGCGCCGGAGCGGGAGTGTGAGATTCGTCAACCCGGCGAATCGGCGGGCGCGCAGGGCTGCCGCGGCATTCTGTTACATCGCCGGCATCTTCTGTCGCATGCGCGCGTGTTATGTTGGATTGGAGGCCGCGCCGCTCGAGCGGCATTTGCGCCGCTTCACGCAGTGACATTCCGTGTCACCCGCTGACGCCGTTCGGCAGCGTAACCGCGACAGGTGCTATTCCGCGCGAAATTCAGGGTGTTGCATCATCCATCGCCAGTAGCACATCACCATTGTGTCTGCGGTGACCGACGCACCGGGTCTGCCGGTCGCGACGCAGCACCTTTGAGTGCCATCAAGTCATTGATTATAAAAGTGTTTCATGTGATGGCACGTCCATTGCATTCCCCCCTTGCGGGAGCCTCCGAAGTGCCTGCGGGACGACGAGGCCGGGCGGTCGGTGCCAGACCCGAGGGCGGGGCCCCGGGAGCAGAGGAGTCATCAGGTCATGCGTGCAGTGTCGATCCGGACCGCCTGTTGTGCGGCGCTCATGTTGGGCGCGCTCGCGGGCTGCGGCGGTGGAGGCTCGAGCGGGACGTCTGCGTCCACGGCTTCCGCGCCTGCCTCGACATCATCAGTGGCGACAGCGCCGATACAGACCTCGAACAAGAGCACGCAGCTTTCCCTGTCCGGCGCGCCCCGAAGCAGCGTGACGGTCGGCCAGACGTACAGTTTTACGCCCGCGGTGAGCGGCGCGGGCGGCACGGTGACCTTCACCATCCGGAACCCACCCAGCTGGGCGAGCTTCAATACCAGCAAGGGAACGCTCTCGGGCACGCCCCAGGCGGCGAATGCCGGCACCTACGGCAATATCCTGATCTCCGTGAGCGACGGGTCCACGACCGCGTCGCTCCCGGCCTTCTCCATCACGGTGGCCGAGGCCAATTCGGCCACCGGCAGCGCGGATGTCTCCTGGACGCCGCCGACCACCAATACGGATGGCTCGACGCTCACCAACCTCGCCGGCTACAACATCTATTACGGCACCAGTCCCAGTGCGCTCACCCAGAAGCTGCAGGTCACGAACGCCGGTCTTACCGATTACGTCGTCAGCGGTTTGACCTCGGGAACCTGGTACTTCGCCGTGACCGCCTATACCACGAGCGGCACGGAAAGTGCCCTGTCGGGCATCGCGAGCAAGACCATCAGTTGAGGGTGAGGTTCGAGGCGCTGAGCCCGATCGGTGCCTCGATCGATCCGGCATCGCACCCTCCGGGCAATCACGACCACAGAAAAACGCCTGCCCCGGGCGGACCGGGCGCGAGGCGCACCGCTGCCCGCGCGAACTGCGAAGTGGTTCCTCACCACTGGGTGATTCGTACGCTTAAATCCAGTCCAGACGACCGCTCGGGCGGGGTGCTTCCGGCCCCGAGCGGGTAGCATCACCCGGCATCGACTGGTTCGACTCGCGGATGTCCCTGATCCGCTACGGGATTGCGGCATTCTCGGCCGAGCCGGTATCCTCGGGCCCTGCGCTGCACACCGGGACGCGCGGCCCCCGACGTCATCCTGCCGGGGCGAGAGGATCGACTGCGCCTGTGGAGAACTGATCATGAGGAAATGGTTCGGCGTGAGTCCGGCACGGGCGGGAATGCTCGGCGGAGTGCTCATCTCGCTTGCCTTGACCGGGTGTGGCGCCTTCCTCACGCCCCACTACCGCATGGAGCGGGCGCGGCGGGAGATCCAGGCGGGCGAGTGGCAGAACGCGGCTTTCGATCTGCATGCCGTCATCCTCAAGGAGCCCAAGAACACCCGCGCCTGGCTGCTGCTCGCGCGGCTGTCGCTTGATGCGGCCGATCCCAACGGAGCGCAATCGGCGCTCGCGCACGCACGCACGGCCGGCGCAAAGGGGCCACAGGTCGATGCGCTGCAGGCGCGGATCTGGCTGGCGAACGGCAAGGCGCAGTCGCTCCTCGAGGCGCTCGATCACCACACCATCCAGGTGCCGCAGCCCGAGCGCACCGTCCTGCAGGCGCACGCGCTACTGCTGACCGGACAGCCCGCCCAGGCGGTCGCGTTGCTGCAGCCCCTGGTGGTGCGGCAGCCCGGGCTCATCGATGCGCGGGTCGTGCTCGCCGAGTCGCTCGCCCAGGAGGGCCAGCTCGCCCGGGCGCTCGGGCAGCTCGCTGACGCCGGGCGGCTCGACCCAAAGTCCCCCGAGCCGCTGCTGCTCACGGGCCGGATCGAGGAGTGGCTGGGACGGTTCCCGGCCGCCGAGCAGGCCGTCGCGCAATCGCTGAAGCGCATGCGGCCGTCCGAGCCGATCGCGCACCGCGTCACGGCGCTGATCGCCCTGACGGAGTCGCGCCTTGCGCAGGGGAAGATTGCCGCCGCCGCCCAGAGCCAGGCGATCCTCGCGAAACTCGAGCCCCTCGCGCCCGAGACGCTGTTGCTCGATGCGCGCCTCAAGCTCGCGCGTAAGGACCTGGTCGGCGGCACCACGGAGCTCGAGCGGGTCGTGGCCGACGATCCGGACTTCGTGCAGGCGCGCATGGCGCTCGGGGCGGCGTTCCTGCAGCAGGGCGATCTGCAGCAGGCGCAACAACAGCTGCAGCAGGTGCTCTCGGCCACTCCGGACAACCTGCAGGCGCGCAAGCTGCTCGCGGATGCGCAGCTGAAGCTCGGTGAGCCCGGCGCGGCGCTGAGTGTCCTCACCCCGGCGCTCGGCGCGCCGCATCTCGACCCGCAGCTGCTGTCGCTGTTCAACCAGGCCGCGCAGCGCTCGGGCAATTCCCAGGCGTTGCTCGAGGCGCTCGAGCGCAGCCAGCGCGAGCATCCGCACGATGAGGCGGTGGCGGTCAATCTCGCGGCGGTGTACCTGAGCACCGGCCATGCGGCACAGGCGCTCGCGCTCTTGCAGAAGACCCCGGACACGGGCGATCTGCGCCGCGACAAGCTGCTGATCACCGCGGTTCGGGCGGTGCGCGGCCCCGATGCGGCCGGGCAGGCGGTCGATGCGCTCCTCGCCGCGCATCCGCGGGATCCGGGAGTGCTCGACCTCGCGGCCTCGTACTGGGCCTCGCAGAACGAACTCGATCGCTCGCGCACGCTGCTGCGCCAGGCGCTCGCCGTCAATCCCAACGACCTGATGTCGCTGATCGACCTGGCGCACGTGGAGGAGGCCGAGGGCAATCCGGCCGCGGCCCAGCGTCGCCTGAGCGCGGCACTCTCGACCCATCCCGACACGCTGGCGGTGCGCCTGGCGCTCGCCCAGGCCCTGATGCAGACCCATGCGCTGGGGCAGGCGCGCAGCGTGCTCCAGGGTACTCAGGACGCCCAAACCTCGCCGGACGTGCAGTTCGGTCTGGCGCAGGTGGCGCTGGCCCAGGGCGATCTGGCCGCAGCGAACGCCGCATTCGACCGGGCGATCGCCTCGCGGCCGGGGCAGACCGCGCTGCTCGGGGATGCCGGCGTGCTGCTGATGCGGGCCAACCAGTACGCCGCGGCGCTCGATCGCTTCACGCAGGCCACCACGGCGCAGCCGAACGATGCGATGTACTGGCTCGACAGCGCCCGCGCGCAGCTGGCCCTGAATCAGCCGGCTGCCGCCCGCGCATCCCTGGAGAAGGCCGACCATCTGCAGCCGGACTGGCTGCCGGTGGTGAGCACGCTGGCGCTCATCGACCTGCGCCAGGGCAACGGGAAGGCCGCGCTGTCGCGGGTCGAGGCGCTGCTGGCCCGCGACCCCAAGGACCCCGGGGCGCTGGCGCTCGAGGGCGATGTGGAGCTGGCGCTGCACCAGCCGGAGGCGGCGATGACGGCCTACAGCGAGGCGCAACGTCTGCGCCCGAGCGCTGTCGTGGCCGTGAAGCTCTATCACGCGCGGCTTGTCGATCACGCGGCCGACCCGGCCCAGCCGCTGCAGCAGTGGCTGAAGCGCGTCCCCACCGACTGGCGGGTGCGCGGCGTGCTGGCCGATTACGACCTGCTGGTGGCGCATTCGCCGCAGCAGGCCGTGCCGCAGTTCCGGACGGTCTTGAAGCAGGTGCCGAATGATGTCGTCGCGCTCAACAACCTCGCCTGGACCTTGAGTCGCACGGGTGATCCCGAGGCCCTGACCCTGGCCGAGCGGGCGTACCGCCTGGCGCCGGCCTCGGCGGGCGTGAATGACACCCTGGGATGGATCCTGGCGCGAAAGGGCCAGGGGGCACAGGCGCTGCCGTACCTCGCCCGGGCCGTGAAGCTCGCTCCGCAGGATCCGCAGCTGGCCTATCACTACGCGTACGTACTGTCCAAGACTGGCCGACAGGCCCAGGCCCGGCAGATCCTGTCCCGGATCCTGGCGAGCCCGCAGCCCTTTGACGCCCGGCGGCAGGCGCAGCAGCTGCTCTCGACGCTCGGCGCGTGAGCGGCGCCTGAGACTCTGACCACAGACCCAGGCATGACTTTCGGTTAGGCTGATATTATGTTGAGACATATTTCACGGGTTTCAGGACTGATCGGCTCGGGCATGCTGGCGCTGTGCCTGATCGGCGTCCCCGGACGGGCCGGGGCCGCCCCGGTTCCCCCGGTGTCCAAGACCGCCAAGAACTACGTCATCGGACCGGGCGACGTGCTCGACATCTTCGTCTGGCAGAACCCGGACCTGTCGCAGAAGGCGGTGCCGGTGCGCCCCGATGGGCGCATCTCCACGCCCCTGATCTCCAACATCCGGGCGGCGGGTCGCACGCCGACGGAGCTGGCACAGGCCATGGACAAAGCGTTGAGCCAGTACATCCGCTCGCCCCGGGTGACGGTCATCGTCGAGCAGGCCCTGAGCGTGCTCAGCCAGGTGCAGGTGATCGGGCAGGTCATCCATCCGGAGTCCATCCCCTACCACGAGGGCATGACGGTCCTCGACGTGGTGCTCGCCGCCGGTGGCCTCACCCCCTATGCCGCCGGCAACGATGCCAAGCTCGAGCGCAAGGTCGACGGGAGGACGCAGGTGCTGCACGTGCGGCTGTCGAACCTCCTCAACAAGGGCGACCTGTCGCAGAACCTGCCGGTCAAGCCCGGCGATGTGCTGGTCGTCCCGGAATCGTTGTTCTGACCCGGGGGCCCGATGCCAAGCTCATCAGTCTTCGCCGACTTCGCAGGCTTTCAGGACCAGCTGCGCGGCATCTGGCGATTCAAGTGGACGGCGCTCATCGTCGCGTGGTCGGTGGCGCTCGTGGCCTGGGTAGTGGTCTTCCTGATCCCCAACAAGTACGAGGCCAAGGCGGTCGTCTTCGTCGATACGGGCACCACGCTCAGCCAGGCGACCAAGGGGATCGGCCTCAGCGACAACGTGGAGCAGCAGCTCCAGCGCGTCAGCGCCGCGCTGCTCAGTGACCCGCAGTTGCGCAAGGTCGCCACCGAGACCAACCTCATGACAGGGGCCATCACCGCGCAGCAGCAGCAGACGGTGGTCGAGGATCTCCGCCAGAACATCAACCTCATCCCCTATGCGGATCCCAAGGACCCCAAGGCTGCGCCGACGCTGTTCACGATTACCTACGTGAGCCGCGACCGTGCCCGAAGCATCCAGGTGGTCGATCATCTGCTCAACGATTTCGTCGAAGGCTCGCTGACCGACAAGAGCCGCGGTTCCCGGCAGACCGAGCAGTTCCTGACGCAACAGATCGCCGATTACGGGCGGCGGCTGACCACGACCGAGCAGCAGCTCGCGGATTTCAAGCGGCGTCATATCGGGTTGGTGCCGGGCGAGCAGGGCGATGCCTTCACTCAGCTGCAGACCGACAACAGCCAGCTCATGCAGCTGAAGGGGAGTCTCTACGTCGCCGAGCGCAAGCGCGATGCGCTCGCCGAGGAGATGAGGAGCGGACAGCAGTTCACCGCCGGCGGCGCGCCCACTGCCGGGGGCACGCCCCTCGGAGGCGCGGCGCTCGATACCGAGCAGCAGATCGCGGTCGATCAGCAGAGGCTCGACCAGATGTTGCTGCAGTACACCGACCAGTATCCGGACGTGATCGCGCTGAAACGGACGATCCAGGAACTCAAAGCTCGCCAAAAGACGGAAATGGTGGCCGCCCAGAAAGGGGATGTGGGCGCGGCGTCGGCGCTTGGTCTCACCGCCAACCCCGTCTTTCAGCGGCTCGAGGAGCAGTACGACGCCCAGCGCATCGAGGTGGCCTCGATTCAACAGCAGATCTCGAACCTCCAGCAGCAGATCGGAGTGCTCAAGGGCAGGATCGGCGCCGCGCCGCAGGTGCAGGCCGAATATGCTCAGTTGACGCGCAACTACCAAGTCACCAAGCAGCAATATGATGCATTGCTCGCGCGCCTCGACAGCACGCGCCTCGGCCAGCAGGCCGCATCGACCGGTCTCGTGGACTTCCAGGTCATCGATCCGCCCTCGGCCAGGTTCACGCCGGTCTCGCCCAAGCGGCCTCGTCTGATTGTCGGCATGTTCTTCCTGGCGCTCGCCGCCGGCATTGGTGTGGCGTACCTGCTGCACATGCTGCGGCCGGTGTTCGTGAGCGCCCGGCAGCTCGCCGAGGTCACGGGCCTGACGGTACTCGGAGCGGTGAACATGGCGTGGGCGGACCGGTACCGGAGCGAGACACGGCAGAACAGGGCTCGCTATGTCGTCTGGGCCACCGGACTTCTCATCGTCGGCGTGGCGGTGCTGCTGCTGCAAGGACACATTGCCAACCTGGTCGGGGAGCTGCGGGCATGAGTGTGGTTGAGAAGGCGATCCGCAAGCTTCAGGAAGAGAAACAGCACTCGGGAGAGTCCTCCGCAGTGACTGCGGATGCCTCTGCGAGGTACCCGGCACAAGAGGCACCGCCTGCGCATGCCGCGCAAGGCGCAGGGTCGCAACTGCCGCCCATCGCTCTCGAGCGCGGGGCGCTGCGCGCCGCCGGGCTTCTGCCTCCCGAGGAAGACGTGAGCCTGCTCTCGCGCCAGTACCGCAAGATCAAGCATCCGCTGGTCGCGCAGGCCATCGGTCGTGGCGTACCGCGCGCGCCGAAGGGCTACCTCATCATGATTGCGAGCGCCATGGCGGGGGAGGGCAAGACCTTCACGGCCCTCAATCTGGCGCTCAGCCTGGCGCTCGAGAAGGACCTCAAGGTGCTGCTCATCGATGCCGATGTCGCCAAGCCGCAGTTGAGCCACGTGCTCGGCGTCGGCGAGTCGCCGGGCCTGCTCGATGCGCTGCGCGATCCGCATCTCGATGTGGAATCGCTCGTCCGCGCCACGGACGTCCCGACGCTGTCGTTCCTGCCCGCGGGGTTGGGCTCCGAGGAGGCGACCGAGCTCCTCTCGAGCACCCGGATGCAGCAGATCGCCGAGTTCCTCGGCCGGCACGACAGCCGGCGCATCGTGGTTTTCGACTCCCCGCCGCTGCTGCAAACCACCGAATCCTCGGCCCTGACCCACGTGGTCGGGCAGATCGTGGTGGTGGTGCGCGCCGAGTCGACCCCGCAGCCGGTGCTGCTCGATGCGCTGAAGACCCTGGAGGGGCATCCGGCCGTGTCGCTGGTGCTCAACCAGAGCACCCGGTCGGTGACCTCTGCGTATTACTATTACGGTTACGGCAGCGAGCGCCCGAATCAGGACAGCGCCTAGGGCTGGCTCGAGACACCCGGGGGACTCAATGCACGCCGGAGCAGGCTCCAGCGTGACGGGGATGCATCAGCATGAAGATCGACACACGGCATGTATGTCTGGTCCTGCTCGCTCTGGCATGGCAGGGGCAAGCGGCGGCGCAGCAAGTGGCGCAGCCGTCGCAGTCATCGCTGTCGGCACAGCCGGATATCCCTTCCGCCGCCGCGCGACCGAGCGGTTACGTGGATCTGATGGGGGGGCTCGCCTATACCGACAATGCCCTGCTCACCCGAGGTCAGCGAGCCAGTGACGGCATCGGCACCGTCGGGCTCAACGTCGACTACCAGCGCCTCGGCAATCTCAGCCTGAATCTGCTCGGTAATCTCGAGCGGGTACAGTACGTGCGGGGCTCTTTCGGGGGCAGTTTCTATGGAAATTTCTTTGGCTCGGGCGTGCTCGGCAAGCCCACGGACCTCCTGCAGTGGCAGCTCTCTGACAGCTTCGGCGAGGAAATGACCGATCCCCTGGCATCCCCCACGCCCCTGAACCTGCAAACGATCAATGACGTGACGACCGGGCCCTTGGTCAATCTGCACTTCGGGCTCACCAATCGCCTGACGCTCTTCGGCCTGTACTCGCGCACCACCTATCAGCGCTCGCCGTTCGACTCTCAGACCTACCAGGGTGGCGCCCGGTTCCGGCATGCGCTCCCGGGCGCATCATCCGTATCGCTGTCGGCCAGCACTGCGCATACCCAGTACATCGATCGCGCGGCGGTCCGGGGCTACTTCGGTGGAGCATCCACGAGCTACGACATCCGGCAGGCATCGATCTCGTACCACGCGCAGTTCGTGCGCACCGAGGTACAGCTGCAAGCGGGCTACAACACGATCCAGTACGGAGGAGCGTCGCGACACGGCGCGCCGCTTTACCAGGCGCGAATCAGCCGCCAGATCTCACCGTTCTCGACCGTGTATCTCGATGGCGAGCAGATCTACACCACCAATGGCGGCTCGCTGGGATCGCCCGGCGCGCGGATCGGTCTGCAGACCGGCGCGTCCCTCAACCCCGGTTATGCAGTGGCCCAGCCGTTCAACCAGCGATCGGCCGGGGTGGGCTGGCTCTTCAACCGCGCGCGCACCAGCCTGTCGCTCACGGGGGGCTACGAGGAGCAGATCTTTGATCAGACGAGTGCCACGATCAACCAGTACAACCATAGAGATGAGACCGTCACTGTCACCCTGGGCAGGCAGCTGCGCCCGACGCTGAGGGTGCAGCTCTCGGCGCAAGGCTACTGGGACCGCTACGGTCATCTCAGCGCGACGACCCGCCGCGAAAACATCGGGTTGACCTTTTCCAAGCGATTCGCCCGTACGATGATCTGGGTCTACGTCGAGCGCATGCACCAGAGCGGCTCATCGGGCCAATCGGGCTTCCTCGCTTCATCGTACAACGATGACCTGATCGGCGTGTATGTGACGTACGACCTTTTTGGCCAACGGCCCATGCAGCCCTCCCTGCAGGGGATGCCGGGCATGTCGAGCCTGATGGGCGGGTACGGCGGGTAGACGCAGGCCCGGATCGGTCGAAATACACGTCTGCGGGATACGCTGCTACCGGAGAATGGGCTGCAGGCTTTGCGCAGCCACCCTCAGGCGTGCCCGGGCAGCCCGGCAATCCGGTACGCACAGGCTGCGTAGTGCGACCAGGGAAGACACGGGCGGACGGCCGAACGCCTCCAGGCCATACCAAAGCTGCGACAGGCGTGGATCGACGAACAGATGGCCGCCGATCCGGTAGCGCGACCAGATGAGCGAGCGCATGCCCACGGAATCGACGGCGAGCGTCTCGCGCCAGCGCCCCGAAGAGGACGCCACGATCCGTGTCGATACTCTCCGCAGGGGGGGTGTTCCCTCCAGCAGGTCATTGCGATAGCCGAGCAGTTTGCCGTTCTGGGTCTGGACGCGGTAAGCGACCGCAAAGACCTCGAGCGATTGTCCGCCGGCGCCGGTATAGACGCGCAGGGACTCGCCGCTCGGATGGACGAAATGGGGATGCCATTCGCCGCCGGTGACCGGCTGTGGGCCCGACCAGCCCTTTGGGGCAGAAGGCCAGTCGATGGCGATCGCGCCGGCCGCATGGGTCGAGTCCATCGCGTAGGAGAGCAGCGGCATGACGGCGAGAACGGCGAACACCAGCGTGATGCGGGCCAGGCTGATGGGCGCGCGGGGGGAAGGCGTGGCAATCTTTTCGGAACGTGCCGCTTCCGCGGGCGCTGCGGTGGAGCCCCGGCGTCCCGCCCACCAGAGAAATACGGCGAAACCCGCTGCGAACAGCCACCATCCGAGCCAGTAGTGACTCTTGACGAGGGAGCTGCGCATGTCGGTGGCCTCCGCCGCGCCGATCACGATGAAAATGCGGATCCAGTTGACGACGAGCGCGAGGACGCCCATCACGGCCAGCCACTCGATCCGTCGTCGCGGCGGATCGCCCGCGACCTTCCCATACAGGGCGGCGAGCGCCAGCCCGACGATCAGCGCGTGCAGACCGCTGCAGCTGTTGGCGATCTCGATCGTGCCGCCGGGAAGGTGCACGTAGTTGCCCTGCATGTAGGCCGGCAGGCCCGTGATCCAGATCAGCAGCCCGGTCGCCCGGCTGCTCGCCTCCCGCACGATACCGTTGATGTAGCCCCACAGCGGCATCGCGAAATAGAGATATCCAACCGGGAATGCGAGCAGACGGCCGGCACGCCAGCCGAGCGCCGCGCAGATGGCGGCGAGCAGCAGCAATGGCAGGAGCAGCAGGTGTGCCTCCTGGATGGCCGCCCGCCAGGCCCACAGCCACAGCGCGCTCAGGATCGCGACCGCCACCAGGGCGCCCCGCGCCGGGCGCGCAGGGGACGCCGCCAGCCGGGCACGGTCGCGTACGACGAGCCACAGCGAAATGAGCAGCACGAGATAGCCGTGCGTATAGGTCTCTTCGGTGATGCTGAGCCACAGCCCATTGAGCGCCACACTGCTCGGCCAGTAGAGGACCGCGACCGCGATCCAGAGCCCGAACACGGCCGCCAGACGGCTCGCGGCGAGCGATTCGAGTCCGCCGCGAGCGCGGGCCGCGCCAGGCGGCCGTACGGTGACGGTGGCCTCGCTGTCCTCTGGAGAGATGAAATCGGACATCTGTTCCGGCGCCTCCGGGCGGAGGCAGCCCCGCCGCAACCCTCAACCAACGTTCCGCTGCCGCATTTTGTACCATAGCTGCATTGCAAGGCCAAACCACAGGCAATCTGTAAAATCGATCCCCGTGGACGAAGACGCTGCCAGCACCTCCGCTCACCCGCCCGCACACGCTGCGTCCGGCCATCGATGGGTGAGGCCATCCACCCCGGCCGATGGGCCGGCCATCGTCGAATTGATGAGACAGGCCGGTCTGCGCCCGGACGCGGACCCGGATCATGTGCGTTGGAAATACTGGCAGGAGCGCCCGGACTGGCCGGGACCGCGTTCCTTCGTGCTCACCGATGGTCACGATCTGCTGGCGCATGGGGCGCTCGTGCCGGGCACTCTGCTCAGCGGGCAGACTCGGCAGCGGTTGATCCACATGATCGACTGGGCAGCCCGGCAAGATGCGGTGGGGGCGGGGGTCGTTCTGATGAAGCAGATCGGGAAGATGACCGATTTCCTGCTCGGTATCGGCGGCAGCGAGCAGACGCGCAAGATCATGCCGCTGATGGGTTATCGATTGTGCGGCGAGGTGGCCGGCTACGTCCGCCCACTCTCCCCGGCGCGTCTCCTGGGCACGCCGAGCGGGCCGCGCTGGAAGCTCGCCCCCCGATTTGCGCGCAGCGTGATGTGGTCATTGTCGGCGCCGCGGGTCGATACCGGCATCTGGCAGACACGCCGGATCGCAGCCGAGGAGGTAGAGGCGCTCCGCGCCGTTCTGCCTGCACCCGCACCGGGACTCGTGGTGCTCGAGCGCAGCCCGGCGCTCTTGCGCCACGCACTGGCCTGCCCGATCGTCCCTCTGGCGTTGTACGGGCTCGAGCGGGCGGGGCGCATCGGCGGGTATTTTGCCCTGAGTCGAACGCCCGGACAGATCCGCCTCGCCGACCTGTGGATGGACTCGAGCGATCCCGAGGACTGGCGCGCAGGGGTGCACTCGGCGGTGCGCCAGGCGCAGTACGATGCCCAGGCGGCGGAGATCGCCGCCTGGGCGAGCGATGCGCGCCTGTCGCAGGCTCTCACGGAGTGCGGCTTTCACGTCCGCTTCACGTTGCCCATTTACCTGCGCGGCTCGGCCGGCGCCGCGTTTCCAGAGCATCCGCTCAGGGTCCAGATGCTCGACAACGATGCGTTCTATCTGCATGACGGCTCGCATCCCCTCTGGGCCTGACGGGGCCTCCCGATCAACGCGGGGCAATGCGCTCCGAAAACAAGACATGTGGCGCACTTTGGGGACGCTGTGGCGACCTCGCGGCCCGAGCTGATAAACTGCGCTTCACACGCCAGCTTGACGTTTCCCCATCGTACAGTGAACCGGCGACGGATCCACCTGATTGCGGCGGCACGCCCGAATTTCATGAAAGTTGCGCCGTTGCATCGCGCGCTGGCCCGGGAGGCCTGGTGTTCTCCTGGCATCGTGCACACCGGCCAGCATTATGACGCCAACATGTCGGAGGCGTTCTTCCGCGATCTGCAGTTGCCGGATCCGGCCCATCACCTGGGGGTGGGCAGCGGCACGCACGCCGAGCAGATGGGTCGGACCATGATGGCGTACGAGCGGGTCTGCGCCGAAGACCGTCCAGACGCGATCGTGGTCGTGGGCGATGTGAACGCGACGGCCGCCTGCACACTCGTCGGCGCCAAGGCGTGGATCCCGGTCGTGCATCTGGAGGCCGGGCTGCGCAGCCGCGACCGGCGCATGCCCGAAGAAATCAACCGGCTGGTCACGGACAGCGTTGCCGATCTGCTTTGGACACCCTCGAGCGATGCGGATGACAATCTGCGCAGCGAGGGCGTGGAGCCGGCCCGGATCGAGCGTATCGGCAACATCATGATCGACTCGTTCGAGATGCTGCGCCCTCGCATCGAAGCGGCGGCGACCGCGGCTCGCATGCGGCTCGATGGATCACCCTACGCGGTGGTGACGCTGCATCGGCCGTCGAACGTCGATCACCCCGAGACGCTCGGCGAGATCGTGGAGGCGTTGGAGCAACTGAGCACTCGGGTCGAGGTCCTCTTCGCGGTTCACCCGCGCACGCGCAAGCGCCTGGCGGAATTCGGTCTCGAGCGGCGCATCTTCGGGAATCCGCGCATCCGCGCGACCGAGCCCCTCGGGTACATCGAATTCATGAGCCTGGTCTGCGGCTGCGCGATCGCGGTGACGGACTCCGGCGGCCTGCAGGAGGAGACCACCTACCTCGGGATCCCCTGCGTGACGCTGCGGGAGAACACGGAGCGGCCCATTACGATCACCGAAGGCACCAATCGCCTGGCGAAGCCCGCGGAGCTGCCGGAACGGGTGTCCGATGCGCTCGAGGGACGGTGGACCGGCGGGGCGCGGCCCGAGCGCTGGGACGGGCGTACCGCCGATCGTGCCGTGGCGAGTCTCGAGCGCTTCCTGGCGAGCCGCTCGACCTGATGCGACCGATCCATGCCCTCACCACGTGACATCCGGGTCGCCTACTGTATCGATTCGTTTGACATCGGTGGGACAGAGCTCAACGCAGTGCGCTCTCTGGAGGCGCTCGATCTCGATCGGTTCGACATCACCGTGTTCCATCTTCATGAAGATGGGCCGCTCCGCTCGCGCTACGAGGCGCTCGGTGTTCCGATGGTCCATCTGTCGATTTCGCGCCTCTACGCACCCTCCACCGCGGCCCAGGGCCTGCGTTTCGCGCGCATGTTGCGCAGCCGTGGCATCCGGGTCGCTCACACGCATGACCTCTATACCAACATTTTCGCGGCGCCGTGGGCATCGGCCCTGGGTCGCTGCCGTGTGATCGCCAGCCGCCGATGGGCCTACGAGGCGCCGAGGAGAGGGCTGATTCCCCTCAACCGCTGGAGCTACCGGTTTGCGACCCGCGTGCTCGCCAATAGCGGGGCGGTGGCCCGGCTGCTCGCGAGCGAGGAGCGCGTGCCGGCACGCAAGATCGTCGAGCTGCCGAACTTCCTCGAAGAGACCGCCTTTCAGCCGGTCGCGGCGGAGTTGAGGCAGGCCCAAAGGCGAGAATGGGGGGTCCCGGAGGATGCCTTCGTCGTGGGCACCGTGGCGCGCCTCGTACCGGTCAAGAATCACAGGCTGCTCATCGAGGCAGCCAGGCTGCTGGAGGCGGACGTGCACGTCGTCCTGGTGGGCGACGGTCCGGAGCGCCCGATGCTCGCGCGGCTTGCCCGGGAGCTCGGGATCGAGTCGCGGGTTCACTTCGTGGGGCAGGTCGTCTCGTCGGTCAACCTCCACCAGTTTCTCGACGTGTCAATACTCTGCTCATTCAGCGAGGGCTTCCCGAACGCCGTGATCGAGGCGCTCGCCGCGCAGAGACCGGTGATCGCAACCGCGGTGGGTGGCATCGGCGACATCATCGTCGATGACGAGACGGGACTTCTCGTGCCCACGGATGAGCCGGGGGTGCTTGCGGCGCGGATCCGCAGCCTGCGCGCGGCCCCGACACTCGGCTGCCGTCTCGCACAGGAAGGGTTGTCGCGCGTACGGGCGAGATATCACGCGTCCGTCGTCATTGCCCGACTGGGACGTCTGTACACCACGCTGGCGGCCCGCGTCCAAGCACCGGGGCGTCTGCAGTGAACGCCCCGGCCCCTGCCTCCATCCGGCACTCCACGCGCGAAGCCTGGGCCGGCGTAGCCACAGTTCAGTTCGTCTGTCTCCTCGTCTTTACCGTGATCACGGTGACGGCACGATGGCACAGTGCTTACATCCCAATCGTGTTGGCGCTCGCCGGGACATTTTTTGGACGGGAACGGATTCGCTTTCCGGCGCCTTTCTGGTGGGGCGTGGCGCTGCTCGCGTGGGCTTTCATCAGCGCCTTTGTCGCGATGTCGCCCGAGGTGGCGTTTGCGACGCTCGAGACGCGGCTCAAGGTGATGCTGATCTTCCTGGTCATCCTGAATGCGATCCGCTCCGAAAAGCAACTCTGGATCTACCTGTTGGTGTTCCTGGGTTCGTTCATGATTTATCCGGCACGAGGGACTCTGATCAATTACGCTCATGGTATTACGAATGCCCACCGTGTGTATTGGAATGGCATCTACGACAACCCGAACGATCTGGCGGCCATGACGATCCTGGCCGCGGGCGTCGCGCTTTCAATCGCCACTGCTGCGATGCAGTCGAAGATGGTTCGGCGTCTGACTGTTGGTTGCGCGGCCATCCTCATCCTCATAGTACTTATCACGGAGTCGCGTGCCGGGTTCCTAGGACTCGTCACAGGAATGGCTCTGCCCCTTCTCCGTAAGATGAGACGCGCAGCCATTGCATTCTACGCAATCGTGGCTCTCTGTGCCGGACTCGCGGTGGTGCCGCACGGCTTTTGGGTGCGTATGTCGGGGCTGAAAGATCTGTCGAGCATATCCACTATAAGGGAGGCCGACAAATCGGGCTCGGCGGAGCAACGTTGGCAAATTCAGAAAACGGCATTCAAGATCTTCATCGATCATCCGCTATTGGGTGTGGGGCTTGGCTGCTATCCCCTCGCCAACAACAAGTATCGACCGGATCTCGGCCTACGTGATGCGCATGACACCTACCTTCGATTGGCGGCGGAGCTGGGCTTGCCGGGACTGCTGATCTGGGCGGCGCTCGTCGTATCGGTGCTGAAGCAGGTAAAGCGAACGTTACGTGGAAAATCGAAGCTTCAGAGCGTCGAGCCGATATGGCTCAAGTACGGGCTCTTCGGCTTTCTTGTCGCGGGGATTTTCGGATCCTATTCGGACCTGACTATTCTCTATCTGGTGCTGGGAATGATGTGGTCTGCCGCAACTCTGGTACTGCGCGAACAGAATCCGGAGTCAGCGATGAGCCGCGTGGCGAGGGTTCCTTGAGATGTGTGGTATTGCGGGATTCGCTGGGATGGACATTGCGGCTGACGCCGCCCTCGCACGTGTGCAACAGATGTGTGCGGCGATTTTGCACCGTGGTCCGGATTCCGACGGCTATTTCGTCGCGGCCCCGGTGGCGATGGGGATGCGCCGCCTCAGCATCATCGACGTCGGCGGGGGAGATCAGCCGATCGCGAACGAAGACGGAACGGTCACCGTCGTCTTCAACGGAGAAATCTACAATCATCACGAGCTGCGCGCGCAGCTCGAGGCCTCGGGACATCGTTTCAGGACGCACTGCGATACGGAGGTGCTGGTGCACCTCTATGAGGAACATGGGCCGGACATGGCGAGCCGGTTGCACGGCATGTTCGCGTTCTCGATCTGGGACGCTCGGCATCAGCGACTGTTCATCGCTCGCGACAGGACCGGGATGAAGCCCTTGAGCTATGTGGAGCGCGGCGGGGGGATCGTCTTCTGCTCCGAGTTGCGCTCGCTCTACGCGTTCGACCGGTCGAGTCTGCGCATTGCCCCCGGCGCAGTCATGCAGTACCTGGCTTTTGGGTATGTGCCGGACCCGAGCGCCATCTTCGAGGGAGTGAAGAAGCTGCCCCCGGCGCACTACCTGATCTGGAGCCCGGGACGGGGAGTCCAGGTGCGTCGGTACTGGGAGCAGCCGGCTCCGGATGCATCCATCGCCGACGAACAGGAACGGGTGGAGGAGATTCGGCATCGCCTGGACGAGGCCGTCCGTTCCCATCTCGAGTCGGAAGTCCCGCTCGGCGCGTTCCTGTCCGGGGGACTCGATTCTTCGACCGTCGTGGCGCTGATGAGCCGCCATGCGGCCGGCCGGGTCAAGACGTTTTCCATCGGGTTTACGGAGAAGGAATACGACGAGTCGGTCATGGCCCGCAAGGTCGCGGCGCATCTGGGCACGGAGCACACGGAGCTGATCGTCCGGCCCAACGTCGAGTCCATTTTCGAGGACATCGCCGCGATGTTCGATGAGCCGTTTGCGGACTCGTCGGCGATCGCGACGTACCTGGTGGCCCGACTCGCACGAGAGTTCGTCACCGTTGCGCTGAGCGGGGACGGAGGCGATGAGCTGTTCGGGGGATACACGAGGTACGGCGACACGCTGCGGCGTACGGCTGGCCGAAGACACGCCGCAGCACGTCTGCTCTCGGCGGTGGGTCTCATGCTGCCTCACGCGATTCCGGGCCGAAACCGTCTCGTGGACGTCGGCAGGTCGAGGGAAGGCCGGTATGCGGCGACGGTCCTGCAGGCCCTTCGTGCGGACGAAGGGGGCGTCGCTTCGGACGCGCACCCGTCGGGGTCCCTGCGGATCGAAGAACACCTGAAGCGCTATTTCCCGTCGGATCTCAGTGACGACTTCGCTGCGGCGATGATGCATGTCGACATCGAGACGTATCTGCCGGGCGACATCCTCACCAAGGTCGATCGAACCAGCATGGCGGTATCACTCGAAGCGCGAGTGCCCCTTCTCGATTGCGACCTGGTCGATTTTGCGCTGCGGATTCCGGGTTCGTTGCGCGTGACGGCGGCGCAAAGCAAGCGCCTTTTCCGCCGGGCGATCGAGGGCATCGTCCCCGATTTCGTGCTGTCGCGTCCCAAGCAGGGCTTTCAGGTGCCGCTGGCGGACTGGTTCAGGGGGCCGCTGCGACCCCGGATCGAGGCGTTGCGAGCCCCGACTCCGGCACTGGCGCCATTTGTGAGCCGGAGCGCATTGAGCCGGCTGGTCAAGGAGCACTCGGTCGGCCGGCGAGACCACAGCGCGGTGCTGTGGCGCCTGATCGTCCTCGAGCACTGGCTGGCCTCGTACAGTGACGGAAGGCTTGGGTGCCCGCCGCGGGTCCGGCCGACCGACGCCGCCTGGGGCGCCAAGCGCTCGACGATACGCGACGACAGCGGTGCCGGGTGCCCGTTGCCCGTGTCGGATCTCTTTCTGCGATCGGAGGCGTCTCATCCGACGCTGCGAGTCGGGGTGCTGGTGGATGAGGGCAGCATCCCTGCCTACGCGAAGCGCGTCATCGAGGACATTCGGTCAGCGAATTATTCCGAGCTGTCGGTTGTCATCGCCGTACAGCCGTCAGTGGAGGGGCGTTCACTGGATCGAACCAAGGGACTGGCGCTGAAGGCGTACGAAATCCTCGTGGAGCCCCGAGGTCAGAAGCGGCCTGATCCGCTGGCGTTAGTGAACTGCGATGACCTGCTGAGGGACGTCCCGCAGATCGTAGTCGGCGCGAGCGATTCCGATGCCGGCCGAAGCTTTGCCGCACAGGATCTCGAGAGGTTCCGCAGTCTGGGGCTCGATGTGCTCGTGGATTTCGGGCGCATCGCCCCCCGCGGCGCATCACTGCCGAAGACTCAACATGGCGTCTGGCGCTATCATTTTGGGGATCGTCGGCGGTATCCCATGGGCTCCGGATTCCTGCGCGAGCTCATCGATGGGTCTCCCCTGAGCGGCATCGAGCTCATCAGGCTCGGCGGGACGTCCGATTCGGATGTGACGATTCTGAGTGCGCAGTTCAGCACGACCCCGTCTCCCTCGAGGCGGGACAATCGCTTTGCGCCGATCTGGGGGGCCTGTCACTTCGTGGTGCAGGGCCTTTGGGAGGTCCACCGGAGGCAACCCGCGGAGGATTCAGGGGTACCGAAGGCGCGCCTCGTACAAGAGGCGGTAGGTCGGGTACCCGGTAGCGGCGAAGTGCTCCGCTGGATGGCCGGCCAGGCGCTGCACAGAAGCAATCCGCTTCGGGAGCACGCCAACGCTCCGGTAGCCTGGCGCATCGCGGTTCGAAGATCTCATGTTCCCCTGTACGAGGACGCATCCATCGACGCTCTGAAGGCGTTTCGGTGGCTCGAGTCCGACCCCAATCGGCACCGTGCCGACCCCGTGGTGATCCTGGTTGCCGGCCAACCATGGTTGTTCTTCGAGGAGATCGTCGGGTCCGGCAACGTCGGTCGGATCGCCTGCGGACGGATGACGCCGGAAGGGGCATTGGGCGAAGTCCGTACGGTTTTGCACAAGCCCTATCATCTGTCGTTTCCACAGATCGTCGAGGCCGATGGCGAGCTGTTCATGCTTCCGGAAACGGCGCAGAACGGCGGGCTCGATCTGTACCGGGCCCGCCGATTCCCCGACGAATGGACACTCGAGACCCGGTTGCTCGACTTCCCCTGTGTCGACTCCTCGATTTTCCATGCCCGAGGTGCGTGGTGGATGGTGACCTCACCCCGCGTCGTCCCGGGCCACGCGCCCATCACCTGGCTTCTGCGTGCGGAGCGGCTCACGGGACCGTGGACCTTTCAACCAGGCGGGCTGGTGGCGGCCGACGCCTCTGTGGCAAGAGGTGGAGGAGGGGTCGTGCAGGATGGGACACGGCTGATCCGGCCCAGCCAGGACTGCAGCTCGGTCTACGGACGGGCCCTTCTGTTCAACGAGATGTCTTCGATCGATGCGGACTGCTATCGGGAGCAAACAATCTGCCGGATCGACGCGGAATGGATGCCAGGGCTAGCGGCTGTTCATTCGTACAGCCGCGCAGGGGAATGGGAAGCCATCGACGGAGGGTTCCGCTCCACGCGACGCAGGCAGCAGAAGATCGCATGAGATTCTCGAATAGGCTCCGCTATCTGCTTTGGTCGACAATATCCGTAAGGGCTTCTCCGGCGGACAAAGCGCGAAGAGGCGCGCGCGCGAGGGCAGGTGCCGAGCGCCATGGGCCGTCCGTAAGTTGCAATCACGGTAGACTCCGGTCGGCACGATGACCGTGTCACGAGGTACCCGCGGCAAGCTCGTCAAGAGCACCTCATGGCTGCTCGCAGCACGCGCGCTGGAGCGCGTCATCGGGCTCACCAGTATCACGATCCTCGCGAGGCTTCTCACCCCGGCCGACTTCGGTCTGGTCGCAATAGCCAATATCGTCGTCGCAGCTATACAGGTATTCACACAATTCGGGTTCGACTGGGCGCTTGTCCGGTATCGAGAGCCGACGCCACGCGATCTCAACACCGCATGGACTCTTCGCGCACTCCTCGGGCTTTGCGTCTTCGGTCTTCTGGTGATCGTAAGTCCATTCGCCGCGCAATATTTCAACCAGGCTCCATTGAAAGCCGTACTCATCGTTCTCGGCGCTGGAGCCTTTGTCGCATCCCTGGAAAATATCGGTACTGTGTACTTCCGGCGAGATTTCGCGTTTGACCGGGAATTTCTGATCAGGGCCATCACAAAGGCCTCGCAATTCGTCACAACAGTTGCTCTTGCGGTGCTGACAGGATCCTACTGGGCGCTCGTTTGTGGCATTGTCGCATTTAACCTGGCGACAACAATCTCAAGTTATACATTCCATCCGTACAGACCTCGGCTGTCACTTGGCGGCGCCCGGCGTCTACTGGGTTTCTCCTCATGGTTGTTGGTCGGCAACCTGGCTGGGTATTTTCGTCAGCAATTCGGCAAAATATATTTGGGCCGGGTGTACGGTGCTGCTACGACCGGTCTATTTTCGGTCGCGGAGCAAATTTCCATGATCCCTTTGGAAATTGCAGCCCCAATCAATCGAGTCGCTTACTCCAAGTATAGCCAGGATATCCACGAAGGCCGGCAGCTTAAATCGTCGTACCTCGCCATTGCATCTCTCATTTGGCTGGTGGCTTTGCCGATGTCCCTCGGTACAGTCGCAGTGGCTCCCGATGTCGTGGCTCTCCTGCTTGGCCATCAATGGGCCGACGCCGTACCTGTTCTTCAGGTGTTGGCGATCGGAATGGCAATCAATGTACTGGTTGCCAATACGCACTACGTGTACTGGGCGCTAGGGCAGTCCCGGATTCCAGCGACTCTTTCTATGATGAGCGCTTTCGCAGTCGTTCCTCTGTCCATAGCAGGATCACGTCTGGCGGGCTATGTTGGTGTGGCGTCCGCATTTGCTCTCGAGAGCGCCCTCGTCGCGCCAATCAATTTTGTCCTGCTTTGGCGCATTGCCGGGATTCACTTTCGCGAGCTTTGGTCGAAGGTGTGGCGTATAGGGCTTGGTACAGCCGTGATGCTCGCCTTCCTGTGCATTACATTTCAACCACTTCCTCATTACACTACGTCCGTTGCGGCCTCCAGGTTCGTGGTGGAAGTAGTAACTGGGGGGGCAGTCTATGCTGCAGCAGTCTTTGCCGCGTGGCGCATGAGCGGCGAACCGCCGGGACCGGAGAGGACGGTCCTGGATCTCCTGAAGGCTCGTCTACCTGGGCGGACCAAAGAGCCCACCGTAGACGAACACGAAAAATAGGCTTCACGTGAATTCCGTCTGGACCGACGAAGCGTCATTCCTGGATCAGCCAATTCTGGAAGCCATATTGATGTGGTATCATCAAAAATGCGACTTATCCCGCTGTCGATAACCGTTCCGTCGAAGTTGTGAAAACCATTCTTATTTGCCACGACGGTGCTCAGCTCGACCACGTTGTATTGACTCATTGGCTGGGTTCATTCTCGGATCTCGTCGGATTGGTGGTGGTCCACGAGCCCGTGACGCGCCTCTGGCGTCGTATACGGAGAGAGGTCGGTCGTACCGGAATCCTACGCTTCCTAGATGTGCTGGCTTTTCGAGCTTACTATTCAGCATTTGTGGCAGTCGGTGACAGACGCTGGCTGCACGATGAGATTGCGAGACTGCGCCTCGATTCCGAGACGGTCCCCTCGCTTCCCGTGCTGAACACTCCAAGCCCAAATAGCGTAGAAGCAAGATCATTCATCGAAGAGTTGCAGCCAGACGTCATTCTTGCGCGTTGCAAGACTTTGCTGAAGGAGGACGTCTTCTCTATTCCGAAACTGGGTACATTCGTCATGCACCCCGGAATCTGCCCCGAGTACAGGAATGCTCACGGTTGCTTTTGGGCTCTAGCGAATCGTGATCTCGACAGAGTCGGTATGACTCTACTTCGTATCGATAGAGGGATAGATACGGGGCCCGTGTTCGGCTACTACAGCTGCCCGTTTGACGAAGCTCGGGAATCTCATATCGTCATCCAACAAAGAATGGTATTGGAGAATCTTGACACCCTCCGCGACAAATTTATTGAGATATTCAACGGCACGGCAAAACCGCTAAGCGTGGAGGGCAGATCCTCGGCAAGCTGGGGGCAACCTTGGCTTACCAAGTTCATTAGCTGGAAATATCGCGCACGAATGTGAGCCTCTATGAAGGCGATCAGCTTGCTTTATCACGATGTGATCGAAGGGGACAACTGGGACGCGAGTGGATTCCCCGGTCCGGCAGCGGCCAAGTACAAATTAAGCCGTCGAGATTTCGAAGCGCATCTTTCAGCGATCGTAACGGCGCGCGTATCGCCTTCCGTTACCGTCCGCGACGCCCTTTGCGCAAATGCGTCGCGTATTCCGGTATTCATAACTTTTGACGACGGCGGCACGAGTGCAGCTAATCCCATCGCTGACCTTCTGGAATGCCGCGGCTGGCGGGCACATTTTTTTATTACAGCTGGCCAAATTGGGAAGCCAGGCTTCATGAATGCGGCTCAGATTCGTAATCTGCATGAGCGAGGACATGTGATCGGGAGCCACTCCTTTACCCACCCTACGAGGATGTCAAATTGCAATGATGCGATGCTTGCAGATGAATGGAGAAGAAGTATCGAGACACTCTCTGATCTCTTGGGCGAGCAGGTCGATACGGCCTCAGTCCCTGGAGGTTATTACTCGAGGCGGGTCGCTGAAACAGCTGCTGCGGCACAGATTCGCATCCTTTTCAATTCCGAACCAACAGCAAGGGTTGCTCGGATCGGAGGGTGCTTCGTATTGGGGAGATTCGCGGTCGTTAGGGGAACGCCGGCGGTGGTTTCAGGACAGTTGGCGTCGATTGGGGGAACTGCCAGATCGCGACAGTGGATCTTCTGGAACATCAAGAAGATGGCAAAATGCATTGGTGGCAAGCATTATCTGACTGCGCGTCGATATCTCCTGGGGCGATGAGGCAGGGCTTCCATTTCATCGTGAACATATGACGCACGGGAATCACACTGGTCGCATAAAGGAGAGACGGCGTGGAGCGCTACTTGTGTTGCGGTCGAGGGCGCTATTAACCCGGCGTCTAACTACTGGACAACACTGCGGCATGATGCGATGATATGGGATGCCGAACAAACCTGATCGTCGAAGCGCAAGTACGGATGTTCGCCTGGAGTTGCGCCGACAGATGTTGATGCTGCGCGAGCAAGGCAAGACGCACGTGGAGATCGCTCAGATCACCGGCTACACCCGCTCGTACGTATCGACGATGCTCAAGCGCCTGGAGGGGACGCCGGAGATGCTGGAGGGTATGTCGCGTGGCGGGCGTCCGCAGGGCAGCCTTCGAGCACTGTCGGCGAAGGAAGAGCGTCGGGCGCAGCAGTTGATCTGTGGCAAATGCCCGGATCAGCTGTCGTTGCCGTTTGCGCTGTGGACCCGTGGTGCGATTCGCGAGCTGATCCGGCGGGAGTTCGATATCCGGCTGTCGATTCGAGGAGTCGGAGAGTACGTGGCACGGTGGGGCTACACCCCGCAGAAGGCGGCACGGCGCGCGTACGAGCGCGACGACGCGGCGGTGAAGGACTGGCTGTCGATCGAGTATCCGAAGATCAAGGCGCGCGCGAAGCGTGAAGACGCCGAGATCAGCTGGGGGGATGAGACTGGTGTTCGTTCGGACGAGAGTCGTCATCGCGGATACGCACCGCCGGGCCAGACGCCGATCGTAAAGATTCCCGCTCGTCGCAAGAGCCTCTCGATGATCGCGGCGGTGACGAACCAGGGGAAGGTGCGGTTCATGATCTATCCGGGCGGTCTGAGCCCAGAGCGGCTGATCGTGTTCATGCAGAGATTGATCAAGGACGCGCCTCGCAAGGTATTCCTCATCCTCGACAATCTGAACGTCCACAAAGCCAAGGCGGTGCGCGAGTGGCTGGAGGAGCACGCCGATCGGATCGAGGTGTTCTATCTTCCTCCGTACTCCCCGGAGTTGAATCCGTCCGAATACTTCAACGGCGACCTGAAGGGTGAGATCCAGCGTGGGGTGCCGCCGAAGGACGTGGCAGACCTGAAGCGAACGATGTTGAGCACCTCGCGCCGAATCCAGAAATCGCCGAGACGCGTATGTGCCTACTTCAAACATCGCAACATCAGATATGCCGCGTAAGTCCACTGCAATTACGCCGGGTTAATAG
>JAJYTX010000314.1 GCA_021792815.1 Pseudomonadota bacterium | reverse complement strand
TTCCGACGGCGATATCGCGGTCAGAATGCCCTGCAGAATGCGCGCCGGATCCGGCGGACAGCCCGGCACCGCCACATCGACCGGAATGACATTCGAGACCCGGCCGAGCGAGGCCGGGCACTCCCCGAGCATCCCGCCCGTGCAGCCGCAGTCCCCGACCGCCACGACCAGCTTCGGATCCGGCGTGGCCGCGTAGACCCGCCGCAGCGCGCCTTCCATGTTCTTCACCACCGGGCCCGTGACCAGCAGCAGGTCCGCGTGCCGCGGGCTGGCGACGAACCGGATGTTATGACCCTCGATGTTGTAGTACGGATTGCCGAGCGCCTGGATCTCGAGCTCGCAGCCATTGCAGGAGCCGGCATCCACGTGACGGATGCACAACGCCCTGCCGAGCACCGCGGTGATCCGCGCATCGAGCGCGCGGCGCAGGCGCAGCCGCTCATCGGGCCGCGGCGCCTGCTGCGACAGCACCCCGACCGACCCGATCTTGCGCAATGTCTTCAGCATCGGGGCTCCTCAGAGGTCCACGCCGCTGTAGGACAGGTTGAACGACTTGTTGATGAGCGGAAAGTCAGGCACGATGTTGCCGAGGACCGCGTACTCCAGCGCCGGCCAGTTGTGCCACGACGGATCGTGAGGATGACAGCGGCGGATCGCGCCCTCCGGGCCCGCCAGCAACGCCACCAGCACCGGCCCCCGCCAGCCTTCGATGAGACCCACGCCGAAATCCCCGTCCGCCGGCGCCTGCGTCTCGATCGCATGCCGGCCCGGCGGCAGATCCGACAGCAGCCGACCCAACAGTCCACCTGACTCGCGCACCTCCTCGAAGCGCACCGCGACCCGGGCGGCGACGTCCCCGCCCGGCTGCACGGCCTTCGCGACCGTCAGCTGCGTGTACGGCGGACACGGCAGGTCCACACGCACATCCCGGGCGATTCCGCTCGCGCGCCCCGCCAGCCCGAGCACGCCGAGCCGCAGGGCGAGCTCCCGCTCGAGGCGGCCGGCTCCGGTAAAACGGTCTCGCACACCCTCGTGTTCATCGTAGATGTCGCGCAACTCGAGCGTCTCGGCACACACCCCGCGCACCGCCGCGGTCAGCTCGCGCACCGCAGCCGCCGACAGATCGACCGCCATGCCGCCCGGCACCACCACGTCGAACAGGTAGCGCTGGCCGAACGCTGCCGCCACCGCCCGCAGCAGGTTCTCCTTGAGCCGGGAGAACTGGGCCAGTCCGAACGCGAAGCCGGCATCGTTTCCCAGCGCTCCGAGGTCACCGAGGTGGTTGGCGAGCCGTTCGAGCTCGAGGCATACGGCGCGCAGCCAGACGGCTCGAGGCGGAACCGTGCAGCCGCTCATACCCTCCAGGGCCTGACAATATGCCCACGAGAACGCCACGGCGGAGTCGCCCGAGACGCGGGCCGCCAGCCGATGGCCCTGCAGGATGGGCAAGCTCGTGAAACGCCGCTCGATGCCCTTGTGGACGTAGCCCAGGTGCTCCTCGAGCTTCAACACCTTCTCTCCGACCACCGAGAAGCGAAAGTGCCCCGGTTCGATGGTGCCGGCATGCACCGGCCCGACGGCGATCTCGTGCACCCCCTCCCCGTCCACGCGGATGAACTCGTAGGGTCTCTGATGGTCCAGCCACGGCCGACGGTCCGGATCGCTCGAACGTACGCCCCACAGATCGAACGCGGCCCGCTGCAGCCGCGAGGCGGCCGGAAAGACCGTCTGCAGCCCCGGATAGACCGGGTCACCGTCGGGCGGCAACTCCAGCTCGACGATCAACACCCCGAGGTCGGTCAGATACGCGCCGTACACGGCGCTCTGTGCCGGTCCCTGCACCCTCGCCGAGCCCCACAGGGCGAGCAGCGCGCCGCCCGATGCAGCCGTATCCCGCGCCACCTGCAGCCATTCCTCGGCGCCGACCCCGAGGCCGCGCACGCCCGGGGCGCCCGCAACGGTCCGCGCACGGTCCCACCAGCGCCTCAGCGGCATCGCGCGACCCCGCCGGTGTGCCGACCGCCCACGTCAATGCCCCCCGATCAGCTGCGCCGCCGCGCGGTACCACTCGGCGAGGTAGGGTGGGATGTACAGCCCAAGCAGCAGCACGATGGCCAGATGCGTGAACACCGGCAGCAGCGCCGGAGCATGCGGCAGCCGGCGTCCATTGGTCTCGCCGAACACCATGGGCTGCACCTTGGAAAAGATGGCCGCGAACGCCACGGCGAGCGCCGCCAGCAGAATGGGCGTCGCCCAGGGCTGGGTGCGCATGGCGGTCGTCAGGATGAGAAACTCGCTGGTGAACACCCCGAAAGGCGGCACCCCGAGAATGGCTAGCGATCCGAGCATCAGCCCCCAGCCGACCGTGGGCGAGAGCGTGATGAGACCCCGGATGCGCTCCATCGTCTGGGTGCCCGCCTTCTGCGCGGCATGGCCGGCGGTGAAGAAAATCGACGATTTGGTGAGCGAGTGCACCGTCATGTGCAGCAGCGCCGCGAAGTTGGCGATGGGACCGCCCATGCCGAAGGCGAAAGTCGCGATGCCCATGTGCTCGATGGAGGAATAGGCGAACAGCCGCTTGATATCCCGCTGCCGCCACAGCAGCAGCGAGGCCAGCACCACCGACAGCAGGCCGAAGCCCATGAGCATCATCGAGGGCAGATCGGAGTGCAGCGAGCCCTCGACCAGCACCTTGCTGCGCACCACGGCGTACAGCGCCACGTTGAGCAGCAGCCCCGAGAGCACCGCCGAGATCGGCGTCGGGCCTTCGGCGTGCGCATCGGGCAGCCAGCTGTGCAGCGGCACCAGCCCGACTTTGGTGCCGTAACCGACCAGCAGGAACACGAATGCCAGCGCCAGCACCGTCGGCTCGAGCTGGGTTCTGACGGCATCGAGGTGGGTCCACAGCAGCGCCGTGACGCCCTGCGAACCGAGGACTTTCTCCGCGGCGACATACAGCAGAATGGTGCCGAACAGCGCCTGGGCAATGCCCACGCCGCACAGGATGAAGTACTTCCAGCCCGCCTCCAGGCTGCCCGGCGTGCGGTACAGGGTGACCAGCAGCACCGTCGAGAGCGTCGCACCCTCCATCGCCACCCACAGCAGCCCCATGTTGTTGGTCGTCAGGGCGAGCAGCATGGTGAACATGAACAGCTGGTACATGCTGTGATAGAGCCGCAGCCTCCCGGGCGTCAGCCGGCCGTGCGCGAGCTCGACGCGCATGTACGGCCGCGAGAACAGCGCGGTGGTGAAGCCGACGAACGCGGTCAGCGTCACCAGGAACACGTTGAACGCGTCGATGAAGAACTGCTCGTCGCCGATGAGCAGATCGCCGCGCCGCACGACCCGCACCGTGAGCGCGCACGCGGCGAGCAGCGTCCCGAGGCTGAGCGCCGCATTGATTTCCGGCGCCCGGCGCTGCGCCCCCGCGATCCCAAGCAGCGCGGCGCCCATGATGGGAATCCCGAGCAGCAGCGCGAGCTCCATGTTATTCGTGCTCCTTGAGCGTTTCGAGATGGTGCAGATCCAGGCTGTCGAACTGCTCGCGGATCTGGAAGAAGAACACACCCAGCACCAGCACGGCCACCAGCACATCGAGGGCGACGCCGAGCTCGACCACCATGGGCATGCCGTAGCTGGCGCTCATGGCGCCGAAGAACACCCCGTTCTCCATCGACAGGAATCCCAGCACCTGTGACATCGCCTTGCGCCGGGTGATCATCATCAGGAAGGCGAGCAGCACCACGCTCACGGCGATCCCGATGGCGCTGCGGGTGGCGGTGCTCGCGAGCAGCGTGATCGGCTGCGCCAGCGCGAAGGAGAACACCACGACCAGCAGCCCGAGGATCATCGTGCCGGACACGTTGAGCAGCGACTCGGTGTCCCAGTACACCTCGAGCCTGCGGATCAGCCGGTGCAGCAGCCACGGCAGGAACGCCACCTTGAGCACCAGGGTCAGCGCCGCCGACAGATACAGGTGATCTTCTCCCGTGCGCCAGGCGAGCAGCAGGGTGGCCGCGGCGAGCACCGCGCCCTGCACGGCGTAGAGATTGACCAGCGAGACCAGGCGCCGCTGCGAGAGCATGGCGAAGGACAGCAACAGCAGCAGCGCCGCACAGGAGTCGAGCAACTGCTGATCCAGGGGAAGGTGTGTCATCACGCTCATGCTCCGAGCAGCACGTGCACCAGCAGCCCGAGCACCGCGAACAGAAACGCGGTGGCGAGAAACTCCGGGATGCGCATGACCCGCATCTTGGCCGATACCGTCTCGATCAGCGCCAGTCCGGCACCGGCGAGCGCGAGCTTCACCGCGAGCGCCGGGATGGCCACCAGCAGACCCACAGGTCCGATGTGCGCCGTCGCCACCCCCCAGGGGAGGAACAGCGCGAAGCCGATGCCGACGCCCTTGACCAGCT
>JAJYTX010000313.1 GCA_021792815.1 Pseudomonadota bacterium | reverse complement strand
GGCCGTCGGGCGGCGGGCGCCGAAGGAGAGTCTGCCGCCCGCCCTGCAGGCGCGCGAGAGTCCCTCGGAGCGCCGGCCGGTGCAGGCGTGGACGTGCGAGGGGCTCTGGCGGCTCGAGGGGTAGGGCAGGCGCGGGCAGTGATGCGCCGGCTCGCGAGGCAGTGTCGATGCGGCTCAGCTCTTGCCGGCATTCAACGCAGCCGGCGCCTGTCTGAGCAGGGAGGCATCCAGCTGGTCCTTCGGCCGCTGCCCCTGTTTGGTGAGCAGCAGTCCTTGCAGGTTCAGGACCCGCAGCGGGATTCCGTCCAGATCGATCGTTTCGACGTACGGCTGCATTTCATCCCAGGAATGCCCGGCCACAGAGGGCATCACGTCGATCGTGAACTCGTCGTTGACTCGGACCGCGTACCGCTTGTCATCGGCGAAGACGTCGGGTTCCCGGTCGAGCGCCCGTGTTGCCTGATCCGGCAGCTGGCGCAGCGCAAGGATCCAGCGCCGGGAATTCTCTGCGAGGGCATACTCGACCCGGACCTCGTCGAGAAGTCCGGCCAGTCGCTTGAGATCTTCCCAGGTGGCCGGACGGGTGTACTCAGGCACGTTCGCGCTGCTTCTGAATGATCGCCTCGACGGTCCACCGCTCCCGGTCGCGAATCATCTCCTCGTGGTCGGCATAGAAGATGATCCCCTTGGGAACCCGTGTCCGGTGGCGCGCGTTTGCATCCATCGCCGCGCGCGCCTCGGCACTCGGCAGCCTCCCCGGGGGAGGCGTGATGCGCTTGCCGATCACCCGCCCGATCGGCTGCTGGTCCGTGGGAATCCAGGTTTCCGCAGAGTCGCTCACGGGCACAGTATAAGCGCACGGGATTTCCGGTTCATGCGGCGCCCCGTGTCGTGGGCCGACGCCGAAAGGGGGCGGCGAGCGGGAACCCGGGCGCCGGCTGATTTGGTAGCATCGGAGCCTGCACAGAGCGCTACGCTCCGGAGAGGTGGCAGAGCGGTTGATTGCACCGGTCTTGAAAACCGGCAGAGGCGCAAGCCTCTCGTGGGTTCAAATCCCACCCTCTCCGCCAGAATATTTTCGAGAAATCAGGAACGTACGAAACCGCCGATGGCGATGCCCGGTGCTCCGATGCCGTCGTGAGACCGCCGTCATGCCTCACCTTTTCCCGGACCGTCCCGCTCGGCATCACGTGCCCTGAGGCGGCGGTAGCCGGATGACCCGCGAAGGCGGACCGCTACCCGAGTTTGCCGGTGCCGGCGGTCAACCGCCGAGCGGCTCCGGCGTCCGTTGACGACCGACCGGTTCTCCGTCATCGCGGTCCACTGCAGGCCTCGGGCGGCGGGGAGCGGCGCCCGCAAGCGCCTCGGGGTGACCGGCGGTGGTCTTGACCGCTGTGCGCGCCGCGGCCGACTACCCGCCCGCCCGGGATCACCTCCGGGAAGGGGCGATCGGCGCGTCGTCCTCCATGAGGGGCATGATGTCGAACAACCGCATGCGGAATAAAAATGACGCGCAGGCTGCGCATGCGCCGGGTTGGAATGCCATGGATGCCGAGGACGGATCTCGCCCGATAGCCGCGCGGGGCGGGCGACGAGCGATCACGGTAGGGACGAGAGACAAATAAGAAGCCGTCATGTCAGCTGCTGCGCGGCGCAGCATCGGCAACGGGTGTCGCCCGGGGAATTCATCGGCGCGCGTACGCGGTTGTACGTATCCGCCGGCTGTCGCAGGAGCGAAAACTGACATTTGACGTCTTTCCAACCGATGCTGTTTGTCGATGTTATTTACAGGCATGACGGACCGGTTGCGTTAGATCAGGAGCCGACAGCCGCAAGCCATTGAATGTCCGGGCACGGGCCATTTCGGGCATGGAACTTGCTTTTACATATCGTGGATCGACTTGCCGTCAAGTCGTGCGTTCGGTGGTTTATGGAGGGAACACGTATGACCAAGATCGTGACAATGCTGGTGGCCGCCGGCTGTTTGATGTGCGCCAACGCAGGCGTCAAAGCGGGGCCGGTCGTGAACCTGGGGCTGGTGATCGACTCATCGGGCAGTATCGGCAGCGGCAATTTCGCCACCGTCAAGTCCGGCTACGCCAATGCCCTGGCGGGTCTGCCGGTCGATGGAAGCGTGGCGGTCGCCGTGGACAACTTTGCGAGTAATGCGTCGTATTATGGGGAAAGTGAGCTGTTTCCGGACACGCTCATCAGCAGTTCATCGGATCTGACGACGCTCCTGAACTTCATAAACAACATGACGTATTTTGGCGGCTCAACGGCGCTGTCGGATGCGATTCTCACCGTCGGCGAGAACATGTCGGCCGCCGGCCTCGGTGCCACCAAGAACGTCATCGACGTGTCGACCGATGGCGGAGACAACGACAGCACGAATAATCTGTACGACCCGCACCAGTCGTCCCTGGACGTGATTGCGAACGACGGCATCGACCAGGTGAACTGTCTCGGGATCGGCTCCTATGCCGACTGCAGCCTGCAGGCCGGCACCGGGTCCTTTTCCTACACGGAGGTCACCTACGGGGAATTTGCCACGATCCTGGACCAGAAGATCCAGCACGAAGTGACCACCACGCCGGAGCCGGGAGCGCTGGCGCTCTTCGGTGCCGGGCTCGCGGCGCTCGGCCTTCTCGATCTGCGCCGGAGGCGGCGTGCGGCGCAATGAGCGCCCGGAGCCTGTGGCACGCCCTGACGCGGCCTGGCACCCCGGAACCGGCGGATGACCGGTTGATCCGGTCATCAGAGCAACCGTTGCTCCCCGCAAGCCTGGGGCTTGCGGGGATTTTCCGTGCCCATGTCCGGCCCGGGACCCTGTCTGGCCGCGCAGGACGGCCTGACGCACCCGGTGGCACCGGGATCATGGCTGTACGCGTACGCGCGCTCCGGCCGTCAGTTCGTTCGGCGGGTGAGTGATCACCCGTTCCCCGACGCGCAGACCGGACAGGATCTCGACGGACTCGTCATTGAAATGGCCGAGCCGAACGTGACGCAGGCGCGCCCGCGTGCCGTCGAGGACGTATGCGCACCAGGAGACGCCGCAGCGGAATGTGGCCGACAGGGGGGCCAGCAGCACGTGCGGGGCGCTCCAGACGATGATGCGGGCGATGACCCGATATCCGTCGCCGAGCGGCCCTGGCGGATCGACGAAATCGAGAATGACGTTGCTGCGCTTTTCCTCGACGCCGAGCGCCGATATCTTGGTGAATGCGTAGGGCTCCACGCGCCGGACGACGGCGCGCAGCGGATGATCGCCTCCCCAGTCGAGCAGCAGCGCCGGCATGCCCGGAGACACCCGCACCGCCTCGGAGGACAGCATCTCCATCACCACCTCGAGATGGGAGAGGTCCCCGATCACCATGACCGCTGTCCCGGCGGCGATGACCCGCTCGCTGGGCTCCAGGACGCGCAGCACCCGCCCGGCGGCCGGTGCCCGCAGGGTCAGCGATGAAGACCCGGCGGGACCGACTTCCGTGAGTGCGGCGAGCGCGGCGCGTGCGCCCCGCAGTTGCGCGGCGGCCGACAACGCCCGATGCCGGGCGGCGGCGAGCTCCAATTCGAGCATGCTGACGCGGGTTCGGGCCTGCTCGAGCGCCTGGGCGGATGCGAGACCCGCGGGGGCGAGATCGTGCAGACGCGCCACCTCGCGTCGGGCCTGCGCGAGATCTTCTCGGACACGCTGCCACTGTGCCTGGGCGCTGCGCTCGGTTGCCGCGGCGGCGTCGACTTGCGCAGTGGCTTCCTCGCGCTCACGGGGGCTGAGCGGAACGGGCGCAAGCGTGGCCACCGGCTGCGCGAGGGAGACCGCATCCCCGTCGCGCAACAGGACACGCAGGAGTCGCCCTGCCACCGGCGCGGCGAGCACATAACGGTCGTGTGAGCGCGTCTCCGCCTGATCTTCGACGTAGACCTGCAGCGGCCCGACGTGCACGGAGGTCACTTCGACGGGGATCGGCCTGGGGCGCAGCGCGAGCACCGCCACGCCCGCCACGCCGAGCGCGACAGTGGCAATCAGCAGCGGAGCGCGCGGGATTCTCACCGATCACTCCCGCGACTTCAGCACGGCGATCAGATCGAGGCGGCGGATGCGCAGCGCCACGAGTGCCGCGGCGAATGCCGCAGCGCCGAGTGTGATGAGCGAGGCAAACCCGAAAGTGGAGCGGCTCAGGACGAACGGTAAGCGAAACAGTTCGCGGTCGAATACCGGCACCAGCAGCCGGCAGATCAGCGCGCCGAGCGCGCAGCCCGCCGGAATCGCCGCCAGCACGAGCACCGCCAGCTCACCGAGCAGCAGCTGCGCGACTTCCGCCCGCGTGAACCCGAGGACGCGCAGACTGGCGAGCTCGATGCCGCGCTCGGACAGGGCAATGCGCGCGCTGTTGTACACCACGCCGATCACCA
>JAJYTX010000312.1 GCA_021792815.1 Pseudomonadota bacterium | reverse complement strand
GGCTCAACCCCGAGACGTTCCGGCTGTTCGGGCCGGACGAGACGCTCTCGAACCGGCTGAACGCGGTGTTCGAGGTCACCGCGCGTCAATGGCAGGCGCGCACGCTGCCCTCGGATGAGTTCCTCGCCGGCCGCGGCCGGGTGCTCGAGATCCTGAGCGAGCACCAGTGCGAAGGCTGGCTCGAAGGCTACCTGCTGACCGGCCGGCACGGCCTGTTCAACTGCTACGAGGCGTTCATCCACATCATCGACTCGATGTTCAACCAGCACGCCAAGTGGCTGAAGGTGACCGCCGGGATTCCCTGGCGCCGGCCGATCGCCTCGCTCAACTACCTGCTCACCTCGCACGTGTGGCGTCAGGATCACAACGGGTTCACGCATCAGGACCCGGGCTTCATCGATCACGTGGTGAACAAGAAGGCGGAGATCGTCCGGGTGTACCTGCCGCCGGATGCGAACTGCCTGCTGTCGGTGATGGATCACTGCCTGCGCAGCCGGCACAAAGTCAACGTTGTGGTGGCGGGCAAGCAGGCCGCGCCGCAGTGGCTGTCGATCGATGAGGCGGCTGCGCATTGCACGGCCGGGATCGGCATCTGGCCGTGGGCGAGCAACGACCAGGGCGCGCAGCCCGACCTGGTGATGGCCTGCGCCGGGGACGTGCCGACGCTCGAGACCCTGGCGGCGGTGTCGATCCTGCGCAAGGCGTTTCCCGAGCTCAAAATCCGCGTGGTCAACGTGGTAGACCTGATGCGGCTCGAGCCCGCCTCGGAGCACCCGCACGGCCTGAGCGATGCGGATTTCGATTCGCTGTTCACGGCCGACCGGCCGGTGATTTTCGCGTTTCACGGCTATCCCTGGCTCATTCACCGGCTCACCTACCGGCGGCGCAACAGCGCCGGCCTGCATGTGCGCGGCTACAAGGAGGAGGGCACGATCACGACGCCGTTCGACATGACGGTGCTCAACGAGATGGACCGTTTCCACCTGGTGCAGGATGCCATCGACCGGCTGCCGCAGCTGCGCGATCGCGGCAGCTACCTGAAGGAGGAGATGCGTCATCGGCTGATCGAGCACTCGGCCTATATCCGCCGGCACGGGCGCGACATGCCGCTCGTGGCCGAGTGGCATTGGACGTGATCATCCTGACGGTCAACAGCGGCAGCACCTCGATCAAGCTCGCCGCCTTCGAGCTCGACCCGCGGACCGCGGGGGATGTGTCGCCACGCCGGCTCGCAGCGGCGCACCATGAGGCGCCGCACATCGATCCGGCGGCCGAGCTGCGCGGTTTTCTCGAGCGGCTGGGCGGGGCGCCGCAGGCGGTGGTGCATCGCGTGGTTCATGGCGGCACCCGCTTCACGCAACCGGTGCTGATCGATGAGAGCGTGCGCGGGGCGATCTCCAATCTGGCCGAGCTCGCGCCTCTGCACAACCCGCTGGCGATTCGCTGGATCGATGCGGCGCGGCGCCTATGCGGGCCGCAGACCGCGCAGGTGGCAACCTTCGACACGGCGTTCTATGCGTCGCTGCCGCGCGTCGCGGCGGAGTACGCGCTGGCGCCGGCGGTGGGGGTGGATCTGGGCGTGCGGCGTTACGGTTTTCATGGACTCGCCCACGAGGCGATGTGGCGGCGCTTCTGCGAGCTCGAACCGCATCTGCCGCAGGGCGGACGGCTGATCAGCGTGCAGCTCGGCGGAGGCTGCTCGATCACGGCTCTTGCACAGGGTCGGCCGCAGGACACTTCCATGGGGTTCTCGCCGCTCGAAGGGCTGGTCATGGCCACGCGTTCGGGCGATGCGGATCCGGCGATCGTGCCGTACCTCAGCCGCAGGCTCGGTGTCAGCTGTGCACAGGTGATCGAGGTGTTGAATCGCCAGGCGGGCCTCGCCGGTGTGACGGGCGCCGAGAGCAATCCCGGACAGCTGCTGGCCGACGGCTCCGAGCGCTCACGGTTCGCCCTCGAGCTGTATTGCTACCGGGTGCGCAAGTACCTCGGCGCCTATCTGGCGGTGCTCGGCGGCTGCGACGGCATCGTCTTCGGCGGCGGTGTCGGAGAGCACGTGCCGGGGGTGCGCGAGAAGATTCTCGGCGCCATGCACTGGGCCGGCATCGAGCTCGACCTCGCGGCCAACCAGGCCGCCTGCGGCGCGGAGGGCCGCATCAGCGCCCCGGGCAGCGCGGTGATCGTGCGGGTCGTCACGGTGCAGGAAGAGCCGCTGATGGTGCGCGAGGCGCTGGCTGTGCTGCGCGCAAGCAGCGACCGGTAATCGGCCGCCGTTGGCACGTGCCGCGAGCGTGAGATCTACAGCTCGAACCTGATCCCCTGCGCGAGCGGCAGCGCACCGCTCCAGTTGATGGTGTTGGTCTGGCGGCGCATGTAGGCCTTCCAGGCATCCGAGCCCGATTCGCGCCCGCCGCCGGTGTCTTTCTCGCCGCCGAAGGCGCCGCCGATCTCCGCCCCCGAGGTGCCGATGTTGACGTTCACGATGCCGCAATCGCTGCCCACCGCCGAGAGGTACCGCTCGGCGGCCGCGAGCCGTTCGGTAAACAGCGCCGAGGACAGACCGTAGCGGCTCTCGTTCTGCCGGGTGATCGCCTCGGCGAGCGAGTCAACCGGAATCAGATAGAGAATCGGCGCGAAGGTTTCGGTCTGTACGATCGGCCAGTCGTTGCGCGCGCGGATCAGCGTCGGCTCGACGAAGTGCCCGGGACCGGGCAGAACCCGCCCGCCGCAGAGCAGCTCGCCGCCGGCCGCTTCGGCGGCCGAGACGGCCGCCTTGAACTGCTCGACCGCCCGCGCATCGATCAGCGGGCCCATGAGCGTCGCCGGGTCGAGCGGGTCGCCAATGCGCACCTGACGATAGGCGTTGACCAGGCGCCGCTCGAGTTCCGTCGCGATGGACCGGTGCAGAAGCACCCGCCGGGTGGTGGTGCAGCGCTGTCCGGCGGTACCGACGGCGCCGAAGAGGATGGCGGGCACGGCGAGGTCGAGATTGGCGCTCTCATCGACGATGACGGCGTTGTTGCCACCGAGCTCGAGCAGGCTCTTGCCGAGTCTGGCGGCGACCCGTTCGCCCACCTGGCGTCCGACCGCGGTCGATCCGGTGAACGAGACGAGCGCCACGCGCGGGTCCTCGACCAGGCGTGTCGCGAGCGTGGTGCCGGCGTCGATGAACAGCTGGAAGATCGGTGGCAGCGCGTGCGCCCGGAATACGCGCTCGACCAGTTTCTGCACGGCGAGCGCCGTGAGGGGCGTCTTGGGCGAAGGTTTCCACACCGACACGTTGCCGCAGATCGCCGCGAGAAACGCGTTCCACGACCATACGGCGACCGGGAAGTTAAACGCCGAAAGGATGCCGACAACCCCGAGCGGATGCCATTGCTCGTACATGCGGTGACCGGGGCGCTCGGAGTGCAGGCTGAGCCCATAGAGCATGCGCGACTGGCCGACGGCGAAATCGGCGATATCGATCATCTCCTGCACCTCACCCAGGCCCTCGGCGAGGATTTTGCCGTTCTCGAGCGACACGAGCGTGCCCAGGTCCTGCTTCGCGCGTCGCAATGCTTCGCCGATGAGGCGTATGGCCTCGCCGCGCTTGGGTGCCGGCACGCTGCGCCACAACGCCGCGGTCTTCACGGCTGAGGCGAGCACGTCGTCGTAATCCTGCGCCGAGGCCGCGCGTACCCGGGCGATCGCCTCTCCCGTGGCGGGGCTGCACACCTCGATCAGACCCGTGTCGTGACCTGCCCAGCCGTGCTCACCGGACCATGCTCCGGGGTTGAGCGGCTCGAGCTCCAGGCGTGAGAGCAGGGCGCCGACATCGATCCAGGCGCTCATCCCTCAGGCGACCTTGTGTCTGCGCTGATGCCCGGTCTTGCAGGCGACGATGACCTCCGAAGAGACATCCTTGGTGCCGCCGGTGGCATAGTATCGCCCGAAGCGGTTGGCGAGGATGTCGGTCAGGCGGAACTGCTCCTGCGCCACGAAGCCCTGATAGCGCTCGGGGTGCTCGAGCACCAGATCCGCCACCGCAGTGATGCCGGCAGCGGTGGTGACCTGGATGGCCGACCAGAGCCGCCCCGCGATCAGCTGCGGATAGATCTTGTTGACGTAGTTCTCTTCGCGCAGCTGCGCGTCCTGCAATCCGGTGACGGCCACGTAAACGATGACCACGTCTTGCAGGGTCTGCGGCACGGCGTTCTCGAGAACGCGCTTCAGCGTTTCCCGGTCCTGGTTGAGCTTCAGATCGTGCATCAGCAGGCGCATCTGGTCGCAGTGGCCGGGGTAGCGGATCGTCTTGTAGTTCATCGACTCGGCATGACCGCCATGGGTTTCGGCGAGTGAGCCGAGGCCGCCGGAGGTGTTGAAGGCCTCGTAGAGCGTACCGTCGATCTCGATCTCCTCCAGGCCCTCGAGCGGCGCGA
>JAJYTX010000311.1 GCA_021792815.1 Pseudomonadota bacterium | reverse complement strand
GTCGGCCAACCTCCCCGGCCCGCTGCCTTACATTCCGGTGGCTGCGCGCGGCGCGGTCGGCCCGGTGGAATTCATCGGGGTGGGTGCCGACAAGCAGCCGATCGTCGCGGCGCGCGCCCCGGGCGGCGACACCGTGGTCGTGGCCCGGCGCGACATGAGCCGGGCCACGCTGGTCGACAGTCTGTTCGAGGAGGACACCGAACACATCTCGGTGCTCATCGTCTTTGCCCTGCTCGCCCTCGGCTTGATCTGGCTCATCAGCGGCTGGAGCCTACGCCCCATCGAGCGAGCCTCGCGCGAGGCGGCGCGGGTCGGACCGCGCCAGCCGGATCTGCGCATCTCCGCAGGCGGCCTGCCGCGGGAGATCCAACCGCTCGTCGAAGCGGTCAACGGCGCTCTCGAGCGCCTCTCGCACGCCTACGCCGCCGAACGGCGCCTCACGGCGGATGCGGCCCACGAGCTGCGCACGCCACTGGCGGTGCTGCAGCTGCGGCTGCAGCGCGCGCGCCTCACCGGCACGACCGACTGGCCCGCGGTGGAGCATGAGCTCGCCCAGCTGGGGCGCCTCGTCGACCAGCTCATCGACCTCGCCCGCAAGGAATCCCTGTCCCACGAGCAGTCTGCGCGCGAGCTTCCCCTGGTCAACCTGTCCCGGCTGGTGCGCGAAGCGGCCGCGCAGGTGCTGCCTCTGGTGGAAGCGCAGCAGCGGCGGCTGGAGGTCGACGTACCGGATACCGTCCAGCTGCGCGGCCGGGCGGACGATTTGCGCGACATGGTGCGCAATCTGCTCGACAACGCCCTGGTGCATGGCCACGGCACGGTGAGCGCACGGATCATTCCGCCCGAGGCCGGCTCCGCCGTGGTCAGCATCGAAGTCGGCGACCAGGGTTCCGGGGTGCCGGCGGGTCAGGAAGATGCCGTGTTCGAGCGATTCCATCGGCTCAACGCCCAGATCCCGGGCTCGGGGCTGGGCCTCGCCATCGTGCGCCAGGTCGCCCGCAGCCACGGCGGCGATGCCCGCTTCCTGACCGGTCGCGGCCGGATCGTGGTGCAGCTTCCCCTGGCCGGCGCCGCGCAGGACTGACCGCGCGGGCCGGCCGGGCGGGCGCGCGGCGGCCGGATCAGCCGCGGCGCGCCTGTGCTCATCGGGATTCCGCCCCGTGTCCAAACACCGCCGATGGGCGCTTGCCGAGCCGCGCCAGACTGCGGTCGATCCACTGCCGGGTGAGCTTCTCGAGGGTCGAGTTCTGCCTGAGACGCGCATCGAGCGTCTCGAAGTCGACATGATCGAGCGGCAGATCCTGGTTGAAGCAGGAAAACACGTAGACGGTGGCACCACTGACCGGGTCGGTGAGCGGCTGCAGGCAGCTGCCGCAGATTTCCTTCATCATGCACTGCATCGGCGAGTTGATCGAGCCGATGGCGACGTGGTGGGGTTTCAGATACGGGCGCAGCTGTTCCGAGCGCGCCCGCCCCACCGCCGCCATCATGCGCTGCGAACCGATGGCGATGATCCGATCGACGTCCTCGAGCCGGATGGAGGCCGGACCGAGTGCGCCCGAGGCGTATGCCGCAACGGCGTCGACCACGTTGCCGATGAAGCTGCGATCCTGAGGCCTGCCCGCTGCGAACCCCGGCGCTTCTTCGCAACACCAGACCACGACGTCGGCGGCCTTCTCGATCTCGCCCACCTTGTAGCGGTCGGCCTGCCTGCGGTACGCCGCAAAATACAACACGCGCGAGCCGGCCGCGCGCAGCGCGGCGCCGATCGAGAACAGCACCGCGTTGCCGAGTCCTCCGCCGAGCAGCGCCACGGTGACGCCCGAGGGGATGTCGGTCGGCGCGCCGGTCGGTCCCATCAGCACCACCGGCTCGCCGGGCGAAAGAGAGGCGCACAGGTCGGATGAGCCCCCCATCTCGAGCGCGATGGTCGAGATGAGCCCCTTGTCGGCCTCGACGGAGGCGCCGGTGAGCGCGAGGCCCTCCATGGCGAGGGTGGTGTCGCCGGTGCGCGGCGCGATAGCCTCGAAGTTCTGCAGGCGGTAGAACTGTCCGGGAGAGAAGCGGCGGGCCGCAAACGGCGCGCGCACCACCACCTCGACGATGTTGGGCGCGAGGCGATACACCGCTTCGACGCGGGCACGCAGCCCGTCCTGCAGCCTGTCGAAAAAGGTCGCATCATCGAGCGCCGAAGCCGGCTGCGTACGGCGCAGAACGCGGCTCAGAATCGGATAACCCTGCTTGGCGCTCGCCATCGCCTTCACGACGTTGCCGAAGTAGGACGGATGGACATCGCCGAAGAAACTGAGGAACCGTCCGTCGGGACGCTTGTGCAGCAGCACCCGCGGCTGCTCGGGCTTGGGGTTCGCCTGCTCGGCGCTCAGCGGTTCGCCCTGCTCATCGCAGGGCTGAAAGTAACGCCGGGAGATCGGCAGCTCGAGCGCCTCCTCGCGTGCCACCACGGTATTCGGCTGGGTGCCGGCCGCCACCAGAATCGTGGCCGCCGGCAGCAGCCGCTCGCCGTCTTCATGCCAGCGGCCCGCCGCGTCGCGCCGCATGACCGCCAGACGCAGCGCCGCGGCATGACCGTGAGCATCGACCTCGACCGCGCGCGGATCGAGCCCTTCGGCGAAGCGCACGCCCTCTTCGAGGGCCTTGGCCACCTCCTCGTGGTTGACGGTGTAGGCCGGGCTGTCGAGCAGGCGCTTGCGGTAGGCAATGGTCACCCCGCCCCACTCGTCGAGCAGCTCACGCAGCCTCACCGGCCGGCGCTCGCGTTCGGCCGCTTCGCGCTCGCGGCGGATCGCCCGCGCGTGCGCCAGGAACAGCTCCGCGGTGTGCAGTTCCTCGCCGTTCCACACGGCGCGCACCGCCGCCTCACCGCACTCGGCTGCCAGGGTCTCGTAGCGGTGCAGGAATTTCTCCACCTGCACCGGATAGTAGGCGAGCGCTTCGGTCGCCGCGTCGATCGCCGTCAGTCCACCGCCGATCACCACCACCGGCAGGCGGATCTCGAGGTTGGCGATCGAATCACGCTTGGCCGCACCGCTCAGCTGCATCGCCATCAGAAAGTCCGACGCGGTGCGCACCCCGCGCGCCAGGCCGTTCGGCAGATCGAGCACCGTCGGGCGGCCCGCACCCACCGCGAGCGCCACGTGGTCGAACCCGAGCGCAAAGGCGTCCTCCAGGGTAATCGTGCCGCCGAAACGCACTCCGCCGAACAGTGCGAACTCGGACCGGCGCTCGAGCATCAGGCGGATCAGCTTCAGGAAGTTCTTGTCCCAGCGGACGGTGATGCCGTACTCGGCCACGCCGCCGAAACCCGCCATCAGACGCCGATCGAGCGGCTCGCGCAGCTCCTCGGCAGCGCGCACCGGCCGGAACGGCTGGCGCGCCCCATCGGGTCCGACGCCGCACAGCTGCGCGTCCAGCGGCTCGATCTTCAGTCCATCGATGCCGACCACGGTGTGCCCGTCGTTGAGCAGGTGATGGGCCAGCGTGAAACCCGCAGGCCCCATGCCCACGATCAACACCCGCCTGCCGCTCGGGGCCGCCGGCACCGGCCGGCGCAGATCCAGCGGATTCCACCGGGTGAGCAGACTGTAGATCTCGAAGCCGTAGGGCAACTCCAGTACATCGCGCAAGGTGCGCGTCTCGCACTGCGGAATATCGACCGGCTGCTGCTTCTGATAGATGCAGCTGCGCATGCAGTCGTTGCAGATGCGATGACCGGTGGCCGCCGCCATCGGGTTGTCCAGTGTGATCACCGCGAGCGCCGCGAGCGGCAGACCGGCGGCCTTGAGCTGCTGGAACTCCGAGATCCGCTCCTCGAGCGGACAGCCGGTGAGCGGCCGGCCGAACGCATCGCTGCGGAACGCGCCGGCACCCGAGGCTTGCTTCGCGCCCTTGTCGGGCAAACCTCGCGAGCACGAATCCTTGCCCTGGTTGTGACACCAGATGCAGTAGTGCGCCTCGTCGAGCGCACCCCGCAGATCGGTGCCGGCATCGGTGAGCGCGAAACCATCGCGTCGGCGCAGATGTTCCGGCGGAGCGCGATAGCATTCCACCCCGGCGACTTGCGCCTCGACGAGCGGCACGAGCGAGCCGGTGTCGAGCTTGGCGGGCGCCTTGAACAGCACCCCGGCGTGATGGTGCCGCCTGCCCGCCGCTGTCCATGCGGCCCACGCCGCGTAGCGCAGCGCACAGTCGAGATCCTCCCGGTGCGCCTCGGGAGCTTCCTCCCACCGCAGCACCTGCCGGGCGAAGGCGAGTTCATCGAACGCGCCACCCAGGCGAGAGACCATCTCGGCTTCCAACGCCTCGCCGTCGAGACGCTCTGCCTCGGCCGGCGTGATCTTTCTCATGGCCCGGCGCTGCACGAACTGCCGTTTGCACGCATAGAGCGGGGCAAGCTCGTGGTGGC
>JAJYTX010000310.1 GCA_021792815.1 Pseudomonadota bacterium | reverse complement strand
ACCAAGTCGACCGTGCCCGTGGGGACGGCCGACAAGGTCCGGGACCGGATCGCGGCCACGCTGCGCGAGAGGGCGGCCGTGCTCGAGTTCGACGTGGTCTCGAACCCGGAATTCCTGAAGGAAGGCGCGGCGATCGCGGATTTCATGAAACCCGACCGGGTGGTCGTGGGCACCGACAATCCGCGCACCACCGAGCTGCTGCGGGCGCTCTATGAACCCTTCACGCGCAATCACGATCGCCTGATCGTCATGGACATCCGTTCCGCGGAGCTGACCAAGTACGCTGCGAATGCCATGCTCGCGACCAAGATCAGCTTCATGAACGAGCTGGCGAACATCGCCGAGAAGCTCGGGGCGGACATCGAGAAGGTGCGGGTCGGCATCGGCTCCGATCCGCGCATCGGCTATGGATTCATCTACCCGGGGGTGGGCTACGGGGGGTCGTGTTTCCCCAAGGACGTCAAGGCGCTCATCCGCTCCAGCCACGAGGTGGGTCACGAGCCGGCCATCCTGGGCGCGGTCGAGACGGTCAATGGCCGCCAGAAGGAAGTGCTGTTCGAGAAGATCAGCGCGCATTTCAAGGGGCAGCTCGCGGGTCGGACCCTGGCCCTCTGGGGGCTCGCCTTCAAGCCCGATACCGACGACATGCGCGAGGCGTCCTCCCGGGCGCTCATGGAGCGGCTCTGGGCCGCCGGCGCGCGCGTCCGGGCGTACGACCCCGTGGCCTCGGGCGAAGCGCGGCGTCTGTACGGGCAGCGCAGCGAGCTGATGCTCGCCGGCAGCGCCTACGAGGCCGTGGAAGGGGCGGATGCGCTCGCCATCGTGACGGAGTGGAAGGAATTCCGCAGCCCGGACTTCGATCGACTGCGCGAGCGGCTCGCCACCCCCGTGATCTTCGATGGCCGCAATCTCTACGACCCCGCCATGGTCGAGCGCTTCGGGCTCGCCTACTATGCCATCGGCCGCGGTCGCTCGATCGAGCGACCGCAGCCGTAACCCGGCCCAGACAGGACCCGCCCCATGCTCATTCCGGTCATCCTCTCCGGCGGCGCCGGCACGCGGCTCTGGCCGCTGTCGCGGGAGCTCTATCCGAAGCAGCTGCTCGCCCTCACGGGGCAGCGCACCATGATCCAGCAGACGGCCCTGCGCCTGCAGGGGCTCTCGGCAGCCGCCCCGGTGGTGGTCTGCAATGAGGCGCACCGGTTCCTGGTGGCCGAGCAGCTGCGCGAAATCGGTGTGTCGCCCCAGGCGCTGGTGCTCGAGCCGGTCGGCCGCAATACCGCGCCGGCCATCGCCCTGGCCGCCCATGCCGCGCTGAAGGCCGCAGGCTCTGACCCGAGCGTCGACCCGCTGCTGCTGGTCCTGCCGGCCGATCACGTCATCCGCGACGTACCCGCGTTCCATCAGGCCGTACACGCGGCCCTGGACGCCGCCTCGAGCGGGAGGCTGGTCACCTTCGGTATCGTTCCCACGACGCCCGAGACGGGCTATGGCTATATCCAGCGCGGCGCCGCCGAGGGTGCGGTGTTCCGGATCGCGCGCTTCATCGAGAAACCCGATCTCGAGCGCGCGCAGCGGTTTCTCGCGGGCGGGGAGCACTACTGGAACAGCGGCATGTTCCTGTTCGGTGCGCGGCGCTACCTCGGGGAGCTCGAGCGCCTGGCACCCCAGATGGCCCGCACCGTCGCGGAGGCCTTCGGGTCCGCGCAGGCGGACCTCGATTTCACGCGCATCGATGCCCGGCGCTTCGAGACCTGCCCGGCCGATTCGATCGACTATGCGGTCATGGAAAAGACCCGCGATGCGGTCGTGGTGCCGCTCGCCGCCGGCTGGTCGGACGTGGGTTCCTGGGCCGCGCTGCACCAGGCCTCCAGCGCCGATGCCAACGGGAACGTGGCCCGGGGCGATGTGATCGTGGAGGATTCCTCGGGGTGCTACCTGTACTCCGAGAGCCGCCTGGTGGCGGCGGTGGGCCTGTCGGATCACGTGGTCGTCGAGACCAAGGACGCGGTGCTGGTGGCCCCGAAAGACCGGGTCCAGGACGTGAAGAAGCTGGTGTTCCGCCTCAAGGAGGGCGGGCGCTACGAGCACAGCCTGCACCGCGAGGTCTTCCGTCCCTGGGGCAGCTACGACAGCATCGAGAACGGCCAGCGCTTCCAGGTGAAGCGGCTGAAGATCAAGCCGGGGGCGACGTTGTCCCTGCAGCTGCACCACCACCGGGCCGAGCACTGGATCGTGGTGTCGGGGACGGCGCGCATCACCCGCGGGGATGAGGTGTTCCTGCTGGAGGAAAACCAGTCGACGTACATCCCCATCGGGATGCGACACCGCATCGAGAACCCCGGCATGATCCCGCTGCACATCATCGAGGTGCAATCCGGGTCCTACCTCGGCGAAGACGACATCGTCCGCCTGGAGGACCATTACGGCCGGCAGGGCACGAAGAGCTGAGCGGCGTGGGCCGGTCGGGTGACCGGGTTCGCTGACGTCCAACGCAACGCCGGGTTTTGACGGATTGACGGACGCTGTGTCGAACAGGGCGTGAGCCATTGTCCGTCAGACCTGCACGAGATCGGCCACGTGCTCGGCGATGGCGAGCGATGCGGTCAGGCCCGGGGATTCGATGCCAAAGAGGTTTACGAGCCCCGGCATGCCGTGGGCGGCGTGTCCCTGGATCACGAAGTCGGCGGCGGGCGCGCCGGGCCCGCAGAGTTTCGGCCGGATGCCGGCGTACGCCGGCTGCAGCGCCCCGTCGGGCAGCCCTTCCCAGTACCGGCGGATTTCGCGGTAGAAGTGCATGGCGCGGCCGGGATCGACGGCGTCATCGGGCCGCTCGACCCACTGCACGTCGGGGCCGAAGCGGGCACCGCCCGCCAGATCCAGGGTCAGATGCACGCCCAGTCCGCCCGGCTCGGGTACCGGGTAGACGAGGCGCTGGAAGGGGGCGCGGCCCTGCAGCGCGAAGTACGAGCCCTTGGCGTAGTGCAGCGGTGGGATGAGCGCCTCCGGCACCCCGAGGCTGCGCGCCACCGACTGGGCCCGCAGGCCCGCGCTGTTGATGACCACGCGGGCGGCAATCTCCACGACTTGCCCTGCGGATCCGGCCCGCACGCACAGCCTGCCGTCGAGCCGCCGTGCGCCCGTGACCGGCGTGCGGCACAACACGACACCGCCGGCCGCCTCGATCCCGGCCTGCAGCGAGAGCATGAATGCGTGCGTATCGAGGATGCCGGTGGACGGCGAGAGAACCGCCGCCGCGCAGCGCAGTGCCGGCTCCAGCCGTTGGGCCTGGCTGGCCTCGAGCCATTGCAGGTCCTCGACGCCGTTGGCCCGCGCCGCATCCTCGATGGCCTTGAGTCTCGGTCGCTGAGCCTCGTCCGTCGCGACGAGCAGCTTGCCGCAGCGCCGGACGGGGACGCCATGGGTCTCGCAGTGCTCGTACAGGCGGCGCCGGCCCTCGAGGCACAGCCGCGCCTTGGCCGAGCCCGGCCGATAGTAGATCCCGGCGTGGATGACCTCGCTGTTGCGCGAGCTGATTCCCGTTCCGACGGCGCGCTCGGCTTCGAGCACCAGCACTTCCCGCCCCCGCCGGGCGAGTGCCCGGCCCACGGCGAGGCCGACCACGCCTGCGCCGATGACCAGACACTCGATGCGCTCCACCATCGCGGCGGGTCCGCGGGCGGTCTGCGGCGCCCGTCAGGCGCTGGCGCGACTCTTCAGGGCGAGCGGCTTGGGCCGGTTGTGCTCGTCCACCAGCACCACGACGGGCCGGTAGGCGGCGAGCTCGGCCTCCGAGTACTGCGAGTAGGCGCAGATGATGAGCAGGTCTCCCACCAGGGCCTTGCGGGCCGCCGCGCCGTTGAGGCTGATCGTCCCGCTGCCCCTGGGGGCCCGGATGGTGTACGTGGCAAAGCGCTCGCCGTTGTTGACGTTGTAGATCTCGACGTACTGGGACTCGACTATTCCCGAGGTCTCGAGCAACAGCTCGTCGATCCCGCAGGAGCCTTCATAGTCGAGGTCCGCCTCCGTGACGCGCACGCGGTGAAGCTTGGCCTGCAGGAGGGTCTTGAGCATCGGACGTCTCGCCGGACAATGAGGGTGGTCCGCAAGAATACCCGAAGCGCCCCGGTCGGGGGCGTGGAAAACGCCTGGCTTAAGTCGAAGTCCGGTCCGCGCCCTTGCTGCGGCTGACGTCAGCTGCAATCCTTGCCCTCTTTCAGCGGAGGGACCATGCCGAATCTGAATGCCTTCAAGGCCTACGATATCCGGGGTCGCATCCCCGACGAGATCAACGAGGATCTCGCCTATGACATCGGCCGCGCCTTTTACGGCCTGGTCCAGCCCCGACGGGTCGCGGTGGGCTATGACATCCGCCTGACGAGCCCCGGGCTCGCGGCCGCGCTCAGACGGGGTCTGACCGACTGTGGCGCCGATGCGCTCGATATCGGCCTGTGGGG
>JAJYTX010000309.1 GCA_021792815.1 Pseudomonadota bacterium | reverse complement strand
GAAGTACCGCAACCTCCTCGGGGCGAGGATCAGCGATTATTTCGATCGCGGCGAGTTCTACCAGCGTTTCGAGCGTGGGCAGTTCGGGCGCGTGGCTGCGGTGTTTCACCAGGGCGCCTGCTCCGACACCATGGAGCACGACGGCCGCTACATGCTGGAGAACAACTATCGCTGCTCCAGGCGGCTGCTCGATGCGTGCCAGGGCCAGGGCACGCGCCTGATCTATGCCTCCTCGGCCGCGACCTATGGCGACAGCGCCGTGTTCCGCGAGTCCCCGGAGTGCGAGCGGCCGCTGAACGTCTACGGATACTCGAAACTGCTGTTCGACAACATCGTGCGCCGCATGCTGCCGACGGCCAGACACCAGGTGGCGGGTTTCCGCTATTTCAACGTCTACGGACCGCGGGAGCAGCACAAGGGCCGGATGGCCTCGGTGGCCTTCCATCACTTCGGGCAGCTCCGCCAGGACGGCCGGGTGCGGCTGTTCGGCGAGTACGGCGGCTACGCAGCCGGTGAGCAGACCCGGGACTTCGTGTCCGTGGACGACGTGGTGGCGGTGAACCTGTGGTTCCTGCGTCATCCCGGGCGCAGCGGCATCTTCAACGTGGGGACGGGCCGCTCGCAGTCCTTCAACGACGTGGCGCAGGCGACGATCAATGCCACCCGGGCGCTGCGCGGCGAGCCGCCGCTGTCGCTGGCGCAGCAGGTCGCCCAGGGCCTGATCGAGTACGTGCCGTTTCCCGAGGCGCTGATCGGCAAGTACCAGTGCCACACGCAGGCCGACCTGACGCGCCTGCGCGAGGCCGGGTGTGATCTGTCGTTCGTGGACGTCGCCACCGGCGTGCAGCGCTACGCGCAGTGGCTGGCGGAACACGCAGGCTGAGGCGGGACCGATGGCCGATCTGCCCCTGTCGCTCAGCCGAAAGATCGTCGCGGCCGCCGAGATCTCCGGCTACGACTGGCCGCGGCCTCTCGTGTTCACCAACGGGGTGTTCGATGTGCTGCACCGCGGTCACGTGCAGTACCTCGCGGCCGCGCGTGTCATGGGGGAGGCGCTGCTGGTCGCTGTCAACGGCGACGCCTCCGCAAAGAGGCTGGGCAAGGGAGCCGATCGGCCGCTCAACGGCGAGCTCGATCGGCTGGTCGTGCTGGCGGCGCTCGAGAGCGTGTCCTTCGTGACGCTGTTCCTGGAAGACACCCCGTGCGAGCTGCTCGCGCGCTGCCGGCCCGATATCTATGTGAAGGGCGGCGACTACGAGGTGGAGCGGCTGGAGGAAGCCCGCCTGATGCGCTCCTGGGGCGGCCGCTCGCTCGCCATCCCCTTTGTCGAGGGCTACTCCACCACGGCGCTGGTGCGGCGCATCCGCGGCCGATGAGCCGGCCGGCGGTCTTCATCGATCGCGACGGCGTGCTCAACGAGGAGCGCGCCTTCGTGTACCGGCCTGAGGACTTCGTGTTCATTCCGGGGGCGCTCGAGGCGCTGCGGCTGTTGCAGGCGGCCGGGTATCTGCTGGTGGTGGTCACCAACCAGTCGGGGATCGCCCGCGGCCTGTACACGGAAGCCGACTATCTCGCCCTGAGCGCGCACCTGCGCCGGAGCCTGCAGGCGAGCGGCATCCATCTCGATGCCATCGAACACTGTCCGCATCTGCCCGATGCGCCCGTGCCCGGCTACCGACTCGACTGCGATTGCCGCAAGCCCAGGCCCGGGATGCTGCTGCGGGCCATCCGGACCCTGGACATCGATCCGCAGACCTCCTTCCTGGTCGGTGACCGGCTGTCGGACGTCGAGGCGGGCCGCGCAGCCGGGCTCGCCCGCTGTTTCCTGGTGCGCAGCGGCTATGAGCTGTCGCGGGAAGCGATCGGGGCGGCCGATGCGGTCTATGGCGATCTGCTCGCCTGTGCGCGCGACGCGCTGAAATAGTCGGGGCGGCGGAGCCCCTGCGGGCCCGGCGGATTGCGGTGACGGCGCCGCCCGGCCCGTGGCAAGCTTGCGTGATCCGATCGGGAAGGAGTGACCCCTTGAAAGGCATCGTTCTGGCCGGCGGCGCGGGCACGCGGCTGCATCCGGTGACCCTCAGTATCAGCAAGCAGCTGCTGCCGGTCTACGACAAGCCCATGGTGTACTACCCCCTCTCGGCGCTGATGCTGGCCGGGATCCGCGATATCCTGCTGATCTCGACGCCCGAGGACCTGCCGCTGTTTCAGCGGCTGCTCGCGGACGGGTCGAAGTGGGGTATCTCGCTCAGTTACGCTGAGCAGCCTCGCCCGGAGGGCCTGGCCCAGGCGTTTCTCATCGGGCGCGCGTTCGTCGGAGCCGACCGCGTGGCGCTGGTGCTGGGCGACAACATCTTCTACGGTCACGGCCTGCCCGAGCAACTGCAGGCGGCCGCCAGCCGCGACAGCGGCGCCACGGTGTTCGCGTATCGGGTGCGTGATCCGCAGCGCTACGGCGTGGTGAGCTTCGATGGGGCCGGCCGCGCGATCAGCATCGAGGAGAAACCCGAGCGGCCGAAATCCAGCTATGCGGTGACGGGGTTGTATTTCTACGACAACCAGGTGCTCGACATCGCGGCCAGCCTCGAGCCGTCCGCGCGCGGCGAGCTCGAGATCACCGATGTCAATCGGATCTATCTGCAGCGCGGCGCGCTTCGCGTAGAGCTGCTGGGCCGCGGTGCGGCGTGGCTCGACACCGGAACCCACGAGTCATTGCTGCAGGCCGCGCATTTCATCCAGACGATCGAGGCGCGCCAGGGACTGAAGATCTGCTGCCCGGAGGAAATCGCCTACCGTTCGGGCTTCATCAACGCCGCCGAGCTCGAGCGGCTGGCCGCACCGCTCGCCAAGAGCGGCTACGGCGACTACCTGCTCGAGATCGTCAAAGGCGGGCTGTGAGATGCAGTTTGAACCGACTCGGCTCCCGGAGGTGATTCTGATCCGCCCGCAGGTCTTCGGGGATGCGCGCGGGTTCTTCCTGGAATCCTGGGAGCGGCGCAAGTTCGCCGCCGCGGGGTTCGATGCCGCCTTCGTGCAGGACAACCACAGCCACTCCGCACGGCATGTCCTGCGCGGACTGCACTACCAGGTCCGCCAGCCCCAGGGAAAGCTGGTGCGCGTGGTCCGCGGCGCGGTGTTCGATGTGGCCGTCGACATCCGTCGCTCCTCGCGCACCTTCGGCCGCTGGGTCGGGGTTGAGCTGTCGGCGGAAAACCACCACATGCTGTGGGTGCCGCCGGGCTTTGCGCACGGGTACCTGGTGCTCAGCGACGCGGCCGATTTTCTGTACAAGGTCACCGACTACTGGGCTCCCGAGCACGAGCGGGCCATTCGCTGGGACGATCCGGCGATCGGCATCGAGTGGCCCTTGCCCGCCGGAGTACGGCCCGGGCTGTCGGCCAAGGATGCCGCGGCGCCGGCCTTCCGCGAGGCGGACGTGTTTGCATGAGAGTGCTGGTGACAGGGGCTACCGGTCAGGTCGGGCGGCTGCTGCTCGAGACCCGTCCCGGGGACATCGAGGTCATCGCCGCGGCGCGCAGCGACTTGGACATCCGGGATGCCACGGCGGTGTGCGGGCGCATGCTGCGGGACCGTCCGGACGTGATCATCAACGCCGCCGCCTACACGGCAGTGGACCAGGCCGAATCGGATCCGCAGGCCGCGCGCGCGATCAACGCCGAGGCGCCCGCGGTGCTGGCGACTGCCGCCCGGCAGATCGCAGCACGTCTGATCCATCTGTCCACTGACTTCGTGTTCGACGGTCGGGCGTCGACGCCTTATGGTCCGGATGCGCCGACCAATCCCCTCAATGTCTACGGCAGAACGAAAAGAGACGGGGAAGAGGCGGTGTTGCGCGGCCTTGGGAACGATGCCGTCATCCTCAGGACCGCCTGGGTTTATTGTGCCCACGCAGGGAATTTCATGCACACCATGCTGCGCCTGCTGCGGACGCGGGGCGAGGTGCGGGTGGTGGCGGACCAGGTCGGCACGCCGACGTCCGCGCGCTCCGTGGCGCAGGTCCTGTGGCAGATCGCCAGGCGCGGTGAGATCCAGGGCATCCATCACTGGACGGATGCGGGGGTGGCGAGCTGGTACGACTTCGCGATGGCCATCGCCGAGGAGGCGGTTGCGCTCGGGATGCTGCCACCCACGGTGACCGTCACGCCGATTGCGACGGAGGAGTATCCGACGGCGGCGCGCCGCCCTGCGTACAGTGTGCTCGACAAGCGCTCGCTGTCGGCGTACGGCCTGATCCCACGGCACTGGCGGCAGTGTCTGCGCGAGGTGCTGAAGGAACTGCCGCATGGCTAGACTGCTCGTCACCGGTGGTGCCGGCTTCATCGGCGCGAACTTCGTGCACCATTGGCTGGCGGGCCATCCGGGTGATCGGCTGGTCGTGCTCGATGCACTGACCTACGCCGGCAATCTCGCCAACCTCGAGCCGCTCAGGGATCGGCCCGCACTGCGCTTCGTGCACGG
>JAJYTX010000308.1 GCA_021792815.1 Pseudomonadota bacterium | reverse complement strand
GTACGTGCGCAGCTTCAGCTCCTCGGTCGGGTCGGACAGGTAGTCGGTCTCGACCAGCATCGAGGGGATGTCGGGGGATTTCAACACCACGAATGCCGCCTGCTGCACCTGGGGGCTGCGGATGGGCACCGAGCGGCCCATCGCGCTCACCACGTCCCGCGCGGCGGTCATGCTGTCGCTGATGGTCGCGGACTGCGACAGGTTGAGCAGCACCGAAGCCAGGGTCCGCGACTCGCCCTGAAAGGCGATGCCGCCCTTCAGGTCGGCGGCATTTTCACGCTCGGCGAGGATACGGGCGGCTTCGCTCGAAGCCCCATGCAGCGACAGGATGTACACCTGTGCGCCGTCGATGGCGCGATCCGACACGGCGTTGCAGTGGATGGACACGAACAGGTCCGCGTGCGCCCGCCGCGCAATCACTCGCCGTTCCCGCAGCGGCACGAACACATCTTTGTCGCGGGTGAGCACCGCCCGCATGCCGCGCTGCGCATCGATGCGCTCGGCGAGCAGTCTGCCGATCGCCAGCGTGACGGTCTTCTCTTCCGTGCCATAACGGCCGATAGTGCCCGGATCGGCGCCGCCGTGGCCCGGGTCGACCGCCACGATGATGTCGCGGCCGGTCTGCCTCGGCGCATGCGCAACGGCAATGGGTGTCGGAGCCGCAGCGGCCGCGGGCGCCGCGCCGCCCGACAGCTCGATCAGCAGCCGTTGTCCGCCGCGGGCGCCCCGCCACGCCAGGCGCAGCGTCGCGGCCGATCGGAGCACGAACACCACCCGCAGCGCCCCGTTCGGCCGGCGGCCCACGCGCGTTTCACGGACGGCTCCCCAGTCCTGGGGCAGTCGCACGCCGCCCTCCAATCGAGTCTGCTCGAGGTCGATCACGGCGCGATCCGGGTGCCCGAGCGTGAAATATCTCGCCGGAATCCGCCGCGAGACGGACAGCCGCGCCCAGGTATGCCCGCCGGACTGCAGCAGCAGCACCCGGCTCACGCGCGCCACGGCGGCCGCCGCGGGCTCGGGCTGCGCCAGCCCCACTCCCAGGAACAAAACGAGAGTGAGGTAAAAGACCTTTTTGATCATGCGCTTCGAGGCACTCGTTGATGTGTAATCTACGAGCTATGCCGCCCATTTTCAACTCCGCTCTCCGAGCGGGCGGTCCGCCATCATCCGGCTCAGCCAGGCGGCGCCGGCCGGGGTTTCAGCGTCGATGCGCGCCTGGTGCTGATCCGGACCGGCCACGAGGGTCACCACCAGGTCCGCCGGCGGCAGCAGGTCCCCACCGTGCTGCGGCCACTCGACGAGCCACAGGCAGCCCGCCTGGGCCCACTCGGACAATCCCAGGTGCTCGAGTTCCGCGGCGTCCCTCAGCCGATACAGATCCAGATGCAGCAGGGTCTGCGCGCCGCTCTGATAGACCTGCACCAGGGTATAGGTGGGACTGCGCACCGCGCCGACGATCCCGCAGTCCCGCAGAAACCCGCGCGCCAGGGTGGTCTTGCCTGCGCCGAGGTCTCCGACGAGGTACACCACCGCGAGCGGCTCGAACGGCGCCGGACGGGCCTGTGCGAGCCGCCGCCCGAGTGATTCGGTCTGTTCGACGCTCTTCAGGGATTGATGCAGGCGCGCAGCTCCTCGATCACATCGCCCGCCAACAGCCCGCGCTCGCCGGACCGGGCCGCCGCATCGCCGGCGAGGGCGTGCGCCAGCACGCCGGCGCGGGCCGCCGCCCAGGCGTCGCCACACTGCGCGAAAATGCCCGCGATCACCCCGGTGAGCACATCGCCCATGCCGGGGCTCGCCATACCGGGATTGCCGGGCTCGCACAGCGCTGCGGTGCGTCCCGGGGCGCCGATCAGCGTTCCGGCTCCCTTGAGCACGACCACGCCGCCATAACGCGCCGTCAGGCGCTCCAGTGCCCCGAGGCGGTCACGCTGCACCTCGGCGGTGCCCACGCCGAGCAGCCGCCCGGCCTCTCCCGGGTGCGGCGTCAGGATCCAGTCCTGCCGTGCGCCGGCGCCGGCTGCGGCGATGAGGTTCAACGCGTCCGCATCGACCACCAGGGGCCGGCCGGCCTCGAGTGCAACCTGCAGCGCCCCTCGAGCCCATTCCGAGCGGCCGAGACCGGGTCCGATCGCAATGAGATCGACGCACTGTGCCGCCTCCCGCAGTTCCTGCGGCTCGGCGAGCGGCAGACAGATCAGCTCCGGCCGCCCCGCCGCGACGGCCGGCACATTCTGCGGGGCCACCGCGACGCTCACCCGCCCGGCCCCGACGCGCAGGCACGCTTCGCCCGCGAGCCGCGCCGCACCCGGCATGCCCACCGCCCCTCCGACGATGAGCACGCGGCCGAAATCCCCTTTGTGCGCCGATCGCGCCCGGCGCGGCAGCGCCCGCCCGATCTGCGCCTCGAGGATGCGCTCGAGTCGGGCCGGCGGCGGCTCGGCCAGAGTGGCCCCGAGCCCCAGATCGTCGAAACACACCCGGCCGGCGAATTGCGGACCGTCGCCGATGAACAGCCCGGTCTTCAACCCGACGAAGCTGAGGGTGCACTCGGCCTGGACCGCCTCGCCGAGCGGCAGGCCGGTATCGCTGTCGAGGCCCGAGGGAACATCCAGCGCCAGCACCGGGCGCCCGGCGGCATTGATCCGGCGGATGACCTGCGCCATCGGCGCGCGGAGCGTGCCCTGCAGCCCGGTCCCGAGCAGCGCATCGACGATGAGGTCGGCCTCCGCGAGCGGCTGCGGCTCGAACGGGCGCACGGTCCCGCCGTCGGCGAGCCAGGCCTCAGCCGCCTGACGCGCATCGCCCCGCAAGCGATCGGGAGGGCTCGCCGCAAGCACCGTGACGGTCAGCCCCGCCGACCGCGCCAGTCGCGCCAGCACATAGCCGTCGCCGCCGTTGTTGCCGGGACCGCAGACGATCACCACACTCCGCGCCCCCGGCCAGCCGGTCCGCAGGCAGCGCAGCGCGGCCTCCCCCGCACGCTGCATCAGGGTGTAGCCCGGGATGCCCAGCGTCTCGATCGCGTACGCATCGAGCGCACGCACCTGCTGAGTGGAATAGAGTGCGACCGGCAGCGGCATGCGTTTGATTATACTGAGGCGTCGTCCGGACCATGACTCCAGCGCTCGATTTCGCCGCGCTCAAGCGCGACCTGGCTTCCCGTGCCCGCGAACTCGGCTTCAGCGGCCTCGGGGTGGCGCGCGTCGAGCTTCCCGAGGACGAGCGCCACCTGCTCGAGTGGCTCGAAGCCGGCTTTGACGGCCAGATGCACTACATGCGCCGGCACGGCACCCGGCGCAGCCGCGCGCAGGAGCTCGTCCCAGGCACGGTGCGGGTGGTGAGCGCCCGCATGGATTACTGGCCGGGCGAGGCGCGCGATGCCCGGGAGACGCTCGCCGATCCGGCCGCCGGCTACCTCTCCCGCTACGCCCTCGGGCGCGACTATCACAAGGTGCTGCGCAAGGCGCTGGCGCGGCTGGCCGCGGAGCTCACCGCGCGGATCGGTCCGTTCGGCTACCGGGTCTGCGTCGACAGCGCGCCGGTGCTCGAGAAGGCGCTGGCGCGCAATGCCGGGCTCGGCTGGATCGGCAAGCACACCAACCTGATCTCGCGCCACGGCGGATCATGGTTCTTTCTCGGGGAGATTCTCACCGACCTGCCGCTGCCGGCCGACGAGCCCGCGAGCGCGCACTGCGGCCGCTGCACGGCGTGCATCCCCGCCTGTCCCACCGCCGCCATCGTCGCGCCCTACCGGCTCGATGCGCGCCGCTGCATCTCCTACCTCACCATCGAGTCCGGCGAGGCCATTCCGCCGCAGCTGCGTAGCGCGATCGGCAACCGCATCTATGGCTGCGACGACTGCCAGCTCGTCTGCCCGTGGAACAAATTCGCGCGCGCCGCCTCGCACCCGGACTTCAAGGTGCGCCTCGGACTCGATGCGCCGCGGCTCACCGAGCTGTTCGCCTGGAGCGAGGCGCAGTTCGCCGAGCGCCTGCGCGGCTCGGCCATCCACCGCATCGGCTACGAGCGCTGGTCACGCAACATCGCCGTGGCGCTCGGCAACGCGCCACCGGGCGAGGCGGTGCGCGCAGCGCTCGAGCGCCGCCGCAACGACCCCTCGGCGCTGGTGCGTGAGCACGTCGAGTGGGCGCTGGCGCGTCAGCAGCGGGCGGCCGACCCCGCGGGGTCGGCCCCGGAGGATTCCGAGGCAGCCACCGGCCGCGTGTCCGCCTGACGCCTCACCTGAACGTTGTCGATGAGCCGCGCCTTGCCCAGGCGCGCCGCGGTCAGCACCACCAGCTGGGGGCTGCCGGGCTGCGGGGCGGCGAGATCATCGGCGCGGCGGATCGAGAAATAATCCGGCCGCAGGCCCGCGCTCTCGAGCGCCCGGATGCCCGCGCGCTCGATCCCGGCGCAGTCCTGATCGCCGGCGGCGAGCCGCCGCGCCGCCGCCTGCAGCGTGCGGTAGATCACG
>JAJYTX010000307.1 GCA_021792815.1 Pseudomonadota bacterium | reverse complement strand
AGCTCGGTCCTGGGAACTCCAGCACCACGGCATGGTGAACGACCCGGTCGATGGCGGCCGCGGTCGTCATCGGATCCTTGAAGATCTGGTCCCATTGCGAGAACACCAAGTTCGACGTGATCAGGACGCTCTTTCTCTCGTACCGCTCGGCCAGCAGGGTAAAGAGCACCTCCATCTCGGCGCGGTCTTGCTGGACATACCCGATGTCGTCGAGGGCCAAGCATTCAAAGCGATCGAGGCGCTTGAGCTCCCGTGCGAGGCGCAGATCCCGTTTGGCCGCGAGCAGCTTCTCGACGAGAGCCGCGACGGTCGTGTAGAACACGGCGGAGCCTCGCTCGACGAGGGAGCGGGCGATTGCCGCCATGACATGGGACTTGCCGGTGCCGGGTCTGCCGACCAGGCAGACGTTGGTGGCTTCGCTCAGGAACCGCCCGCGGCAGAGTTCCTGGATCTGCGCACGCATGGGCGGCGGATAACGCGTGAGCTCGAGACTTTTCAGCGTCTTGCCGGCAGGCAGCTCCGCCTCATCCAGCAGCCGTTTCAGTCTCCGATCTGCCCGCTCGGCCACCTCCACGTCCACCAGCTCCGTCAGATACTCGATCGGCCCCCAACCCTCGGCGATGGCGCGTTCGGCCATGGCGGCATAGTGAGCCAGGAACCCCGGCAGTCGCAGGCCCCTCAAGCGAAGCTGCAGCACTTCCTCGCGGACTTCGATGGTGCTCATGAGCGCACCTCACTCTCCGCGCTGAACGAGCCGAGCAGCCGGTCGTAGCAGGTCAAGTCCGGCGGTGGGACGCGTACGTCCGGTACGCCGGTTGGGGTACGCGGGCCGCGCACCCGTTCGCGCACGAGCTCGTACTGCGGGACTGTCCCTTCCGAGCGCAGCACCACGAGGGCCGCCTCGACGGCGCGCTCCCCATCGCTCGCGGCCAGGTGCAGGATGCGTACGTACTCGAAGTCTGCTCGCGCATCATCCTCGGCAACGAGCGCGTCGTAGGCGCGGCGGTACTCGAGCGTCGGGAAGAGCGCTTCGCGGAAGGCGTACCGGCGGAACGCTCCGGGCTTTCGCACCAGGGAGTGGATGATGTGCCGGTAGTCGATGTGCCCGCGGTCCGCACCGATCAACCGCTCGAGCACCGCAACCTGCGCGCCCCGGTACTCGAGCTCCACGATGTCGGCGTGTAGCCGCACGGTCAGCACCCGGCCGATCAGGCGAGAGGGCACCATGTAGCGGTATTTGCCGACGGGGATGATGCTGTTGCGGGTGACGCGTGCTCGAAGCTCCCGGTACGACGGTAGCGCCCGCTGCGGCAGCGGGCGCAGGTGCGCCCGCTCCTCGGCGAGCCGCTCGCCACGGGTGGCGTTGCGCGCGGTGACGCACTCCTCGATGAACGCCGCATATGTGTGGCGCGACAATCAGGGTGAGAGTGCGCGACAATCAAGGTGAGAGGCGGTGTCGCGGCCCGACAATGATGCCAAGTTGTGTTGCTGTTGACAAGAGCAATCGACGGGACATTCTGTTGGCGACGGGACGCGGCGCGACACGAAGGTGTGAAGGCGCGGGATGGGATTCCCCGGGGAAGCGCCCGACACGTCCGTGTGCCGGGCGAGGTAGGTGGTTAGTCGGTGCCGTCCTCCTGCCAGCCGTTGCGTTGCACGCGCAGTGCCGCTGCGGTCCATGTAGGGCCCAGCCGATCGACAGCCTCGGCGATCGTCCCCCAGGCGCGCTGGATGAGATCGTAACGATCGAGGACGACGGCGACGGCGATGCGCTCGCCGCTCGAGAGCACGCCGAAGCGTGTCTCGTCGGCGAGGAACATGCGGACTTTCTCGAGGATTTGCCGTGCAGCGGCGTCGAGTTCGGTCATTGGCGGTTCTCCTGCGCCGAGACAGGCTCCTCAGGCTTCACCCCGCGATGAGGGTTGTCAGGCGGCGGGGCGACGCCGGTGTTCTTCGGTGTGGCGTAATGAGCGGGCCGTCCCGCTCCGTGCTTGCGCTCGATGGCTGCGCGGCGCCTGTAGCTCTCGACGTTCATCTCGAAGATCGTGGCGTGGTGGACCAGGCGATCGACCGCGGCGAGTGTCATGGCGGCATCGGGGAATATCTTCCCCCATTCGCCAAACGGCTGGTTCGCCGTAATGAGCATCGAGCGCCGCTCGTAGCGGGCGCTGATCAGCTCGAAGAGCACCGAGCTTTCCGCCTGATCCTTGCTCACGTAGGTGATGTCATCGAGGATGAGGAGGTCAAAACGCTCAAGCCGCTGGATCGCCGACTCGAGAGCGAGCTCGCGCCGGGCGACCTGCAGCTTTTGCACGAGATCGGAGGTGCGGCTGAAGAGCACCCGCCAGCCTTTCTCCAGTAGCGCCAGGCCTATGGCGGAGGACAGATGCGATTTTCCCCCGCCGGGTGGCCCCAGCAGGATCAGATTCGCCCCTTGCTCGAGCCAGGCGTCCCCGGCACAGAGCGCCATGACCTGGGCCTTGGAGACCATCGGCACGGCCTCGAAGTCGTAGGTGGCGAGCGTCTTGCCGGGCAAGAGCTTCGCGTCCCCGAGGTGGCGCTCGAGGCGGCGCCGATCCCGTTCGGCGAGCTCGTGCTCAGCGAGCGTGGCGAGCAAGCGGGCGGCGGGCCAGCCTTCCTTGTCGCAGCGCGCGGCGATCTTCTCCCACATCTGCTTGATTGCCGGCAGACGCAGCTCGTTCAGCATCAGCGTCAGGCGCGTCACGTCGATGGTATCGCTCATGCGGCTTCTCCTGAGGCTTCCCCGAGGAGATCCTCGTAGACCGAGAGGGGCGTGAGCTGCACGCAAACCTGGGGCAGACGCTGCGGATCGGGAGAGAAGCGGGCACGCAGCGCGGGCAGGTCCGGGGCCTCACCTGCCTGCAGCGACTCGCTCAGCGCGCCGGCGAGCTCGGCTTCGCAGCCCCGATCGTGCGCGAGGGAAAGAAGCTCGACGACCGTTTTGCACGCAATGCGCTCCCCGTGGTGCTCGAGCAGCCAGTAAAAGGTGCGCCGGTACGCCTCACGGGGGAAGAGCTGGTCCCGATATACGAGGTTCAGCAGCGCCATCGGCTTCTTGCGCAGCGCGTGGATCACGTGGTGGTAGTCGACGACGTGCCCATGCTTGCCGTCCGGCCCGGGCCGGCCCCGGGTGAGCGTCATCAGCGGTGTCCCACCGATCAAGAGCTGCACCCGATCGTCATACAGCCGCGCCCGCGGCCGGTGACCGATCAGGCGCGAGGGCACGGTGTAGAACACCTTGCGCAGGGTAAACCCGCTGGAAGAGGTCACGTAGACCAGCTCCTCCTCGTAATCGCTGGTCCGCGATGGCGGCAGGGGCTGAAGATGGGCCCGCTCGGCATCGATGCGCCCGGCGTTGCGCAGGTTCTTGCGCGCGACGATCTCGTCGATGAAGCGACGATAGTCGGCAAGGTCATCGAACCGGGAAGTGCCGCGCAATAGCAGCGCATCCCGGATCGCGCTCTTCAGGTGCCCGTGGGGCCCCTCGATCGCCCCGTTCTCGTGGGCTTCGCCGCGGTTGTTGCGGGTCGGCTCCATCCCGTAATGCGCACAGAGGGCTTCGTAGCGGGTGGTCAGATCGAGGCGATCCTCGCGGCTCAAGTTACGGAACGCCGCCGAGAGGGAGTCGCTGCGGTGCTCGCGCGGGGCACCGCCGAGCGCCCAGAGCGAGTTCTGCAGCCCCTCGGCGAGCGCCACGTAGCTCTCCCCGCCCAGGATCACGTGCGCGTGCTCGAAGCCCGAGCAGGCGAGGCGAAAGTGGTACAGCCGGTGATCGAGGGCAACCCCGGCGACATGCACACCGAGGTCACCCATCTCGGTGAAGTCCGACAACCCCATCCGCCCGGGCTCGTGCACCTGGCGGAAGATCACGTCCCTCTCCGGCCCGTGCTTGGCCCGCCAGGCCCGGATCCGCCGCTCGAGCGTGCGGCGCACCCCGCGGGGCAGCTCGGGATAGCGGCGCGTGAGCTCCTCGAAAATCGCCACCGCTCGGATACCCGGCGCCGCCCTCAGCATCGGCACCACCTGAGCATCGAAGACATCGGCCAGCGGGTCCGGTCGGCGCCGACCCCGCGGTTCGCTTTTCTGCGAAGGAAGGCGTGCCTCGCTCTGGATCCGGTAGGCACTCGCCACGCTGATCGCCGCCTTCGCGGCCGCCGCCGTCACCGGCTCAGTCAGTCTCAGTCTCATGAATAGCCTCATCTGGTGATCGTTGATGTGTCGGCCGGGCACGGGCGGGGGTCCTGTTCGTGGGAGTACCCCTGCTCTATACCCGACCGGCCGCGATCACCGGCGGCCGCACCCCACCCGGGGCGGGCCGCCGTCCCGGCGGGAAGCTTCTCGGGCTACGCCCTCGAAGCTTCCCGCCGGGACAGATCCGCTACCAGCAGACTTCTCATCCTGATTGTCGCGCGGTTCTCATCCAGATTGACGCGCCGCATCTTCTGCAGCGCCGTTGCCG
>JAJYTX010000306.1 GCA_021792815.1 Pseudomonadota bacterium | reverse complement strand
GGCAGGGCAATGAGCAGCGTCAGCAGATTACGCGTCACCAGGAAGGCCTCCAGCGTGAGCACCAGATTGGCGAGCAGCGCGGTGTAGGTCACCCCCCAGCGCATCGGCGGGCGGGTTGCGCCGACGAACAGCGGATCAGCGGTGAGCGGGCAGGACGGCCGGTTCATGACAGCGCCCCGCGCTCAGACACCGAACATGCCGCGCACCCAGGACACGATCTGCGGCGCGCCGAAGGCGATCGCAATCCCGAGGATCGCCCCGATACACCAGCCCCACGAGATGCGATTCGCCATGGCCATGGCCCCGAGCGCCATCACCAGGATGACGGCGATGGGCGTGAGCCACGCGAGGATGTTGCTTTCGAGCGCGGTGGCGCCGGTGAGAAACGGCGATGCCTGAGCGAGCGCGAGCCGCGGCAGGCCGGCTGTCAGGACTGCGAGCGCCGCGGCGCGCACGGCGGAACGCGGCACGGATGCGAAGGTACGGATCATGGAGCGGCTCCTGGGCAGGGATGGGATCGGACCGCGGCAGGTGCCGGCCGCGGACCCGAAGCAGGCGGTTGTCCTCAGGCGCTCGCCGCAAGCGGCGGGCGCGCCTCGTCGCCGCCGTCCTCGCGCGCCTCGCGCCGGGACTTGCCGGGCGCGCCGAACCTGAAGCCCTGCACGACGTACGAGTAGTCGTAGCGCCGCTCGCCCTGCTTGTCGGTCCAATTGTCGGCCCGGACCTGGGCCTCGACGATCAGCTGATCGCCCCGGCGTGCGTGCCGCGCGATCGTTTCGCCGAGCACGCCGAACGCCACGAACCAGATGCTGGTGGCGATCTCCCGCTCGGCGCCCGCCTCGTCCCGGCCGGCATAGTCGTTGCCGATCAGGCAAAACCTGACATAGGTGGTCTCGCCCTTGACCGTCAGCTCCGGATCGCGCGCGAGGTGTCCGATGGCGGTGAGTGTGAAGCTGTTCATGTGGAGGTCCTCGTGATGGCTCGCCGTGCCGGGTTGGCACGCCGCATCAGTCTAGGAACCTGCGGCGGATTTGGAATCGCGTTTGACTGCGCGTTTGTGCACAAATGCCGCCCCGGCGCCAGCGGCACCGCGCCGGCCGCTATCCTCTCCGAAAGTCCTCTGCGGGGAGCAAACACATGCCGCCAGACTGGTCTGCCGGCCCGGAGCCGATCGAAGAGTGCATCGAGGCGCTCGATGAGCTCATCCTGAGCCTGCATCGGCATCCGCCGCGCGCGCTCGCCGAAGCCATGGGAGCGCATCTCGAGGCGCTGCTGCGCGCGCTGCTCGCCTCGGGCGAATGCTCGACGCGGGAAGTCAGAGACTTCCTGCGCGGGATCGCGCGCGGCATCGGGTCATGAGGGCTTTTGCCGTTTCCCGCGGTAGAGGGCCAGCAGCGGTGAGGCGAACGGCTGTCACTGCCAACTTGGTGCTACTATGTAAGCGCATCAATCTCGTGGTGAGTACGGCGCCGCTGCCGACCGGCTCTCAGCTGCCGCACGGGCGATGTCGCCGCGCGAGCGCCATTGCGGCTTGGGACAACTTGCGTGACGTCACAGATCGAAGTTCTCGCTATCCTTCTGGCAGCCATCGCATTTTTTGTCCTCGATCGTTGGCGATACGACGTCACGGCGATGCTCGCGCTCATGGCTCTGGCGTTGCTGCGGATTCTGCCGGACCGGGATTTGTTTAGCGGATTCGGCAACCCCGCCGTGATCACGGTGGCGGGCGTGATGGTCGTCAGTCGCGCGCTGTGGAACGTTGGTCTGGTCGATGCGATTACCGCCTGGCTGCTGGGTCACGTGCAAGCCCGCAGCGGTCAGTTCATGGCGCTGACCGGCCTTCTTCTCCTGACGTCCACGCTGATCAGTGACGTCGGCGCCTTGGCCATCTTCCTGCCGGTGACGCTGCAGATCAGCCGCCGCAATGAGCAAAGCGCCTCGAAGTGGCTGATGCCCATGGCGTTCAGCGCGCTTCTTGGCGGCATCATCACCCTCATCGGCACGGTGCCCAACATCCTGATCTCGAATTTCCGCGCGCATGCTGTCGGCCGCCCTTTCGGTATGTTCGCCTTCACCCCGGTGGGTACCGCGATCGCCTTCGGGAATCTGCTGCTTATCTGGCTGGCCGCTCGCTGGCTTGTGCCGCAACGCAAGTCGCCGACCTCTGCAGTGGCGCAGGAACTGGCCGAGTATGTCACCGAGATTGAACTGAATGAGGAATCGAAATTCATCGGCAGCTCGCTCGGAGAGTTGCTCGAGAATGTCAATTGCGACGTCAGCGTGCTGGGCGTGATCAGAGATGAAAGGCGCCACTCTCCGGGACGCTATCTGCGCCTGAAGCCCGGCGACATATTGCTGGTCGAGGCGGAACCTGATGATCTCAAAGTGCTGCTTGATGCCGTGAAGGGCACGCTGTCCGAGGATCGCGATCTGGCGAAGAAGTTCCTGGTATCCGCTGAGATCGCCGTTGAAGAGGCGGTGCTCGGACCGGATTCTCAGCTCATCGGACAATCCGTCGGAAAATTCGGCCTGCGGCGGCGCGTGGGTGTCAACATGTTGGCAGTCGCCCGCCGCGGCAACCGGGTTCGCGAGCGCCTCTCGCAAATCACATTGCAGGCCGGTGATGTGCTGCTGCTGCAAGGGGACAAGGCGCTGCTCAGCGAGGCGATGGGGCAGCTTGGCCTCCTGCCGCTCGCGAAACGTGATCTACGCATTGGCAAGCCGACGCGCATTCTCTCGGCGCTGATGGTATTTGCCGCGGCCGTCATGGCTGCTGCGAGCGGCTGGCTCAGCGTCGATGTCGCGTTTTTGGCAGCCGCCGGGCTCATGTTGATGCTTGGCCATATCAATCTGCGTGAAATTTATGCCAGCGTCGAGTGGCCGATCGTCATATTGCTCGGCGCATTCACGCCGATCGGCGTGGCCATGCAGAGGACCGGCGTTGCCGCCGCAGCGGCGCATGCGTTCATTGCGCTGAGTCACTATATTCCCGCGGCAGGCACGGTCGCGGTTCTCATGGGCAGCTGCATGGCGCTCAGCAATTTCATCAACAATGCTGCGACGGCTGTCATTTTCGCGCCCGTCGCGCTCGGCATCGCGCACGGCATGGGCATCTCCGCCGATCCTCTCCTGATGGCGGTCGCAGTCGGCAGCTGTCTGCCGTTTCTGACGCCGGTCGGGCATCAGTGCACGGCTCTCGTGATGACCCCTGGAGGCTATCGCTTTACCGACTACGCCCGGCTCGGTGCGCCATTGTCGGTGCTCACACTGTTGATAGGGACACTGGCGATCCTCATGGCCTGGCCTCTGCATCCTTGAGGTGACTGCGGGCACGCGCATGATCGATCATGGCCTCGGCGGTGACATGGAAGAGCGGCTGCGCGCAACCGTCCAGGTCCTGGTCGCCTACCAGGCACCGGCGAATCGGTGCGGCGTCCACGGTCGCGCCGGCAATCGCTGGAACGGCCGGAATCACGATTTGAGGCCTGTGCCTCGTGATGAGGCCGGCCGCAATGCCCTCGTATGGTTCCCGCCGCTCGCCGCGATGCCGGCTGAGCGGTCTCGGCATTCGCATGCGTTCAAGCCTTGCACTCGAGGTGTCGCGCATGGGAGCCACGCCCCGCGGACGGGCGAAAAGCCAAAAAAATGGCGGGGCTTGCCGCGATCGAGTCACGACAAACCCCGCGTGAGCGCCGGCTGTCGCCAGCCGGCTCCGTGCCGTTACGGGGGGGCGTTACGGCAACGATTCGAGATAGTCAGCCACCGCCTTCATCTGTCCGTCGTGCAGCGTCGAGGCCACGCCGTGCATGATGGCGACATTGCGCATGTTGCTCTGGAACGAGGCGAGCTGCTTCAGGATGTACTCGGCATGCTGGCCCGCCAGGCGCGGGAACTGCGCATTGCCGAGCGCATCAGGACCGTGGCAGGCCGCACAGGCGGGCAAGCCCTGCGAGGGGATGCCGTGATGGTAGATCTCGCTTCCCTTGGCGATCACGGCCGCCGAATGCGGTTTGCCCGGACCGGTCGTCTGGCTCGAGAAGTATTTTGCCAGGGCATCGATGGTGGCGTCCGACAGCTGGCCCGCCATGCCCCACATGTAGCCCACCGCGTACGGGTCGCCGCGGGTGTGTGCACGAAACTCCTTGAGCTGCTGCTCGATGTACCAGGCCTTCTGGCCGGCGAGTCGCGGAAACATCGGGTTGACGCTGTTACCGTCGACGCCATGACAGGTGCCGCAGACCCCGATCGCGAGCTCCGGAGCCTGCTCCGGAGGCGTCGGCGCGCCCTGCGCGAGCACCGGCACACTGACGGCAGTGAGGGCAGCCGCGGTGGCGGCCAGCAGACCACGATGCAACCAAACCTTGAAAGAATCATTGATGCGCATGGTCGACCTCAGAATGCATACCACAACATGAAGTACACGGTGTCATTGTCGGATGCGTTGCGGCCGACTCCATCATAGTTGTTGCTCGCTCCGTTGAA